>JADFKA010000293.1 GCA_022565135.1 Pseudomonadota bacterium | reverse complement strand
GGGATGTTCTTCGACCGATGTAAAGCGCAGCGCAGCGAGCCATGAGCGAGAGGAATGTGCCGTTCGCGGCTGCGGCCAACACTACTGCCTCCATAATCGACTGTTCGGCGGATCAGGCTCAAAGTTCGAGCGAAACGGATTGATATCGATGCCGCCGCGGCGCTGATAGCGCGCGTAGACGGTCAGTCGATCGGGCTGGCACCGCTCCTGGATGTCGAGAAACATTCGCTCGACACAACTCTCGTGGTAAGCGCGGTGCTGCCGGTACGACACGATATATCGCAGCAGCGAATCGCGGTCGATACGCGGGCCGTGATACGAGATAGCCACGCTGCCGAAGTCAGGCTGGTTGGTAACCGGGCACAGGCTGCGTAGCAGGTGGGAGTGAATTTGCTCGCTGATGATATCGTCCGCTGCCGCCTGCAGTAATCCCGCATCAACTTCCCATCTGTCGCACCTAAGGCTACGCGCATCGAGGCAGTCTCCCGGCAGGGGCTCGATCTCGATGCCTGCGGCACTTTGCGGATCCGACAGTCGTACATCGACGTCAGAGCCAGTGCAGGCCCCGAGGTCATCCGCGATTGTCTTCGTGACGGTGTCAATCGATGAGCAGTTCGTCATCGCAAACGAATTGAGGTAAATCTTCAGGGATTTGGATTCGATGATGTTTGGCGAATCGACAGGCACGCGAATCTCGGCCGTGACGACCTGGGGTAGCCCCTGGGAACTGAGCCAGGTCAGTTCCCAGGCGTTCCAAAGATCACAGCCGTGGAATGGCAGGTTGCCAGCAATACCCAGCGCTGCGCGATCATCTGCGCGAACGATCGAATGCAGTGATTCAGGTGAGTATTGCCTGGGGTATGCCGCGGGTTTGCCCAGCGGTGAATCAGTGGTCATTGCGGCGGCCAAATTTGTTTTTGACGCTACAGTGTACGTGACTTCCTCATGTACAATACCGGACCTTTTTCGCGGCCGAAATGAGGGTCGGCAACACCATGAGTCCAGCAAACAATAACAACAACACTGAGCGCGGTTACATCATCCCGATAGGTGGCGCAGAAGAGAAATTCAACAATCCCGAAATACTCGATCGATTTGTTGAAATATGCGGTGGCAAGAGCGCGCGGATTGGCATTATTCCAACGGCCTCGGAACTCGACGACACGGGACGCAATTACGAAAAGCTGTTTCGCCATCTCGGTATCAAGCACGCGCGAGTATTGCCGTTTGAGACGCGCGAGGACTGCAATGCCAGCGAGTATCTCGACTACATCGAGAAGTCCGACGGCGTATTCCTGGCGGGGGGCAATCAGCTGCGTCTGTCGACGACACTGGGCGGTACCGCGGTTGCGCAATTGATTCGACGCCGCAACGCGGCAGGAATGCATGTCGCTGGCACATCGGCTGGCGCTGCGTTTTTGCCCGAGCACATGATCGCCGGAGGACTTGAGGGCAGTACGCCGAGTCCCGACATGGTGACGATGGCGCCCGGACTTGGCCTGACGAACAAATTCATCATTGATCAGCATTTTCGACAGCGTGATCGACTCGGCAGGCTGTTGACGGCTCTGGCCTACAACCCGTTTGCGGTGGGCATTGGACTCGATGAGGACACGGCTGCATTTATCCGCCCCGGCGATGATCTCGAGGTTGTCGGCAGTGGCGGCATAACGGTAATCGACCCCTCCGATCTGAGTTATTCTTCAATGGATAAAGCTCGTCGTGGCGAGCCCGTAACCCTGATTGGTGTCAGACTGCATATTCTGGTGGCAGGCGGACGGTATATGACAGCATCCAGAGAGGCGGTGGCAGAGTAGCTACGACAGGAATACACGAAATGAGAATTGTCAGCACCAACGTATTCGTCGGACCCAACGTGTACGCGCACTTTCCGGTCATCCGCCATGTACTCGACCTCGCCGAACTCGAGCAATGGCCGACCGGGCGACTGGGTGATGCGTTCATCGAGCCGTTGCTGGAATACCTTCCGGGGCTACACGAACACGGGTGCTCGTACGGGGAGCCGGGCGGCTTTGTGCGTCGTCTGCGTGATGACGAGGGCACCTGGCTTGGGCATGTCATGGAACACATTGCAATCGAGCTGCAAAATGTGGCGGGATCGGCCGTGACGTTCGGTCGTACGCGATCCATTGACGATGAGCCTGGGCACTACAACATGGTGTTCCAATACAAGGACGAGGCGGTCGGTCGCGAAGCCAGTGCACTCGCACTGATGCTGATTCACAGCCTGTTACCCGATGACCTCAAGCCTGGTGACGCACCCGAAAAAGACTGGGATTTTTCTGCAGAGCGCGACAGCTTTATTCGTTACGCGCAGCGACGGGCATTTGGACCGAGTACGGCGTCGCTCGTCGCTGCGGCAGAGGCGCGCGGCATTCCCTGGCTACGCCTCAATCGCCATAGCCTCGTGCAATTCGGTCACGGCCGTTACCAGCATCGCATACAGGCGACGACGACAGGCATGACGAGCAATATTGCTGTCGAATTAGCCTCGGACAAGGAAGAGACGAACTCCATACTGCGCGATCTCGGACTCCCGGTTCCAAAGCAGAAACTGGTGCGTCGCGCACGAGATGCTGTGCGTGCCGCCGAGCGCATCGGTTATCCCGTCGTGCTCAAGCCATTGTCTGGTAACCATGGTCGCGGCGTGTCGATCAACCTGCGCACGCCTGAAGAAGTCGAGGCTGGCTTCGAGAAAGCGACGGAGCACGGCAAGACAATAATCGTCGAAAGTTTTATCGAAGGATTCGACCATCGACTGCTGGTTGT
>JADFKA010000292.1 GCA_022565135.1 Pseudomonadota bacterium | reverse complement strand
CGGTCGAGCGCCACCTGGTCGGGATAGCTCGCTTGTTGCGCGGCCGGCAGGCTCTGCCAGCTCGCGGGGTGCCAATCGGCTTTGGCAATGGTTCTGCTCACACGATTTCCTGCATCAAAGTCGTCAATTCACGGGCTTTGTACCCGATTGAGCCCGCAACTATGCCACGCTCTGGCACCGTACTGCAAAAGTTTCTTGCGAAATCAGTGGTTTAGGATCGTGTGGAAAGCGCGCCGGGACCTAGGCACAATGCGCGCCAGACAGGCGCTGGGTGCGACCGGTCTTTTTCTCCATTCTAGGAACTGAAATGCAGGATATTCTCGACAAGCTCGGCCTCGATGCCGAAAACCCTGGAACCTGGTACGGCTCCGAGCCTTCCGACGATACGTCGGCAGAACTTATCGATTCTGTCAATCCCGCAACGGGCGAAGTGATTGCGAGCGTCCGCGCAACGACCGCGGCGGAGTACGATGAAGTCGTTCGCAGAGCGCAGGAGGCGTTCCTCGAATGGCGCACGATTCCCGCACCCGTGCGTGGCAACGCGGTACGTTTGATCGGCAATGCACTCAGAGAACATCGCGACGCGCTCGGCAGCCTTGTGACGCTTGAAAACGGCAAAATCAAGGCTGAAGGCATCGGCGAAGTTCAGGAGATGATCGATATCTGCGATTTTGCTGTCGGCCAGTCACGCATGCTCTACGGCAATACCATGCACTCGGAGCGTCCGCAGCACCGGATGTATGAGCAATGGCATCCGCTCGGTGTCGTTGGCATCATTACAGCCTTCAATTTCCCGGTAGCCGTGTGGTCATGGAATGCCTGCATCGCCGCAATCTGCGGCAACGTCAACATCTGGAAACCGTCACCGAAGACAGCACTCTGTGGTGTTGCGGTGCAAAAAATCGTCAACGAAGCGCTCGCATCGGCAAACCTGCCCGCAGCGTTCTACCTGATCAACGACGGCACGAACAAACTGGCGCAGCAATTTGTCGATGACTCACGAATCAATTTGCTGTCTTTCACGGGTTCGTGTGCCGTCGGCCGCCAGGTCGGCGCAACGGTGTCTGCGCGCATGGGCAAGTGTCTGCTCGAACTGGGCGGCAACAATGCCATCATCGTCGACGAGCACGCCAACCTCGCTTTAGCCGTTCCCGGCATCGTCTTCGGCTCGGTCGGCACCGCCGGACAACGCTGTACGACAACACGCCGTGTGCTCGTGCATCGATCGCGTTTCGATGAACTCAAGAACAGCCTCGTCAATGCCTACAGCCAGGTTCGTATCGGCAATCCGCTCGATGACGACACGCTGATGGGTCCGGTGATCGATCCCGTTGTCATCGAGCGTATTGAAGCAGCTTGTGCTGCCGTTCGTGACTCTGGCGGCGAGATCCTGTGCGGTGGTCAAAGGATTGACCGCCCGGGTAATTTCATTACACCGGCGATCGCAGTCGCTCAAAACGACTGGGACATCGTACAGACTGAAACCTTCGGGCCGATCCTGTACCTGATTCCTTTCGATACTCTCGATGACGCCATTGCCATGCAAAACGGCGTGGTTCAGGGACTGTCATCGGCGATCTTCACCGACAATCTGCCCAATGCCGAATACTTCCTGTCGCATACCGGATCGGACTGCGGCATCGCCAACGTCAATATTGGAACGTCGGGCGCCGAGATCGGCGGCGCTTTCGGTGGCGAAAAGGAAACCGGTGGTGGCCGTGAGGCCGGATCGGATTCCTGGAAGGCCTATATGCGGCGCCAGACGACAACGATCAACTGGGGCAAGGATCTGCCATTGGCACAGGGACTGTCTTTCGATCTATAGCTGCCGGCGAAACAGGCAAATTCAGCACCGCGAACTGCATGCTCCTCTCCCTCATGTCTCGATCCCGCTTGACGGGAGCTCGCTGCGCTGCGCTTTACTTCGGTCGAAGAACATGCCGCCCGCAGCGCTGCTCCCTACATCCGATGCGAATCCTCTCTCGCGGTCCTAGCTCCGCCCGAATTCGACGAGGCTCGACGAGCCACCGTATCCTAGCCGCCCTCCGATCTTCGTGAGGCCGGCGGGAGGGATTTTCCTAGCCGGAAATAAAGCGCAGCGCAGCGAGCCATTCCGGCCAGGAAGGTCCGGACTGCCGGCCGTGCCGACATTAAACACGGCATCGGTCGAGCGAAATCGCGCCGGGCTAAGAGCACCCGTCAGTACGATCGTCTTGTCGGTCAGATCTGCAAGCGTGTCGGCAGTTTGCGGCATGGTATCCGTGCCATGCGTGATGACGTATCGCTCTGCGTCATCATTGGCGACAAAATCGTGCAATTGCTGTCGATCCGCGTCCGTTAATTCAAGACTGTCTTTTTGCATCATCGGTACGACATCGTCGTCAAATCCCACAAGAGCTTCGGTCAGGACATGCCGGACCTGCGATTCACCGACCTCGAACTGACTGAGCTCGTCGAAATAGATCTTGTCGATCGTGCCACCGGTTGTGATGAATCGAATGAACATAAGTGCGATAAGCCCTGCTATTATCAGAATATGAAAACCATCACACGGAGCAGCCGAATCGGGAAGCGGCAGCGACGAATCTACGCCGCTATTGCCACCGTATTCCTGGGAGTTCTGGCCAGCACCGCGTCGGCCGACGGCAATGTCGTCGTTCTTGAATTGAAAGGTGGTATTGGTGTCGCCACGGCCGACTATATCACTAGCGGCATCGAGCACGCCGAAGAAACCGCCGCCGAGTTGATAATTATCAACATGGATACACCTGGTGGCCTGATGGCACCGATGCGCGACATTGTGC
>JADFKA010000291.1 GCA_022565135.1 Pseudomonadota bacterium | reverse complement strand
AGGCACAAATGGTGTTCTTGGGAATCGCTGCTTTACCGTTTTTCCTTGGCATCGCATTCTTCATTATGTGGCGCCTCACGGAGCGCGACTCATAACGTCGACGTCGACACAACCGGATGCTGCCGACCAATACCTCGTCGCGCAGGCCGTGTCCGCACAGGACACGGCCGCTTTCGGCGAGTTGATTCGGCGCCACCAGTCGCAGGTGCGTAACTTTTTGCGCAAGCTAACCGGCGAGTTGTCGGCCGCAGATGACATGGCCCAGGACTGCTTTTTGCATGCATGGAACAAATTACAGACATTTACCGGGCGTGGTTCGTTCATCGGCTGGTTACTCAAGATCGCCTATACGACGTTCCTGCAGTCCAAACGCAAGTCCAAACGTTATGCGGAAATACTCGACGCGGCAGGGTATGTCGCGCAGACCGAATCAAGGAGCTACACTCCACGGCAGGATGAGATTTCTGATCTGGACAAGTTCCTGGCCGTTTTGACCGAGGATGAACGCGCAATCATGGTCATGTCGTATGCCTGCGGTCTCTCGCACCGGGAAATAGGTGATGCGACAGGATTGCCTGTCGGTACAGTCAAATCCGTGATATTTCGAGGTAAGGAAAAGATCAGGAAGCGTTTTGATATCAAAGATCATCAATATGGTTGATAGAATGAAAGATGCTGAAGATCGCCGGCTTGAGTCGATGTTTCAGTCAGAACCGATCGCGGACAACGGTTTCAGCGATTCTGTGGTATGGCGCCTGCGGCGTCGTATCTGGATTCGGCAACTGACGCTGCCCGCGGCGATGCTTATCGGCGGAGCTATAGCGATCAAGCCTGCATTACAGTTTGTGCTGGTCGGATCCAGGCTGCTGAATGCCGTGCCGCAGGATCTGTTTGCAGCTCCGGCGGCATGGATATCGCAGCTGCCGATCATTCTTATTACTGCAACGGTACTGGTTGTCTGCATGCTCAGCGTGCGCATGCTCGACGAATAAATGCGGCGGCCTTAACGCGTTGTCACGAGCGCATGGCTCGGTTACATTGCGTGCATGACTCTTCGCGATCAGGTCAAATTATTGCTGCCAGACTGGGAACGTTGGTATCCAAGTCTGTTCGATGCGGCAAGTGACCTCGGAATAATCAGAGCGGAAGTTTGCGACCCCAATTCATTGTTGCTGACACGGCGACATTCAAAAATACGCCAGCGCGCTGAAGACGCCCACCGCGAGAATTGGGGCGGTACGGTGGAGGAATAATCCTTTCGGTTGACCCGAGCAGATTAACAAGATCCATGATCATGCTACCTGCAAACAAACTCCCGGAGACGCTTCTCGATCTCGATGCGATTCGTGATCAATTTCCATCATTGGCAGAAACGGACAACGGCTCCCCACGACTTTATTTCGACAATCCCGCAGGAACTCAAGTCTCGAGGCGAGTTGTCGAGCGAATGTCGGCATGTCTATTGCACGGCAATGCGAATATCGGCGGTTACTTCAAAACCTCCGAACTGGCCGGGGTATTGGTCGACGACGCACGCAGCGCGATGGCCGATTTTTTCAATGCACCATCGACGGACGAAGTCATCTTCGGCCAGAACATGACCAGTCTGACCTTTCATATGTCGAGATCGATCGGTCGGTATCTCAAGGCCGGCGACGAGATTGTGTTGTCACGCATGGATCATGATGCAAACGTCGAACCCTGGGTATTACTGGCTCGTGATCACAATCTCAAGATTCGGTGGCTGCCGTTCGATACGGACAGCTTTGAATTCGATCTGAGCACGTTCGACAAAATCCTGAACGAGCGTACCCGATTGGTCTGCGTTGGCGGGGCAAGTAATCTGACCGGCACAATCAATGATGTAAAAAGCATTTGCGCGAAGGCGCGTGATGTCGGCGCCTGGAGTTACATTGATGCGGTGCAATCAGCGCCGCATATCGCAACAGATGTTCAGGAATTGGGCTGTGACTTCCTGGTCTGTTCGGCCTACAAGTTCTTCGGCCCGCACCAGGGTATTCTATGGGGACGCCGGGAGGTACTCGAGCGTCTTGATCCATACCAGGTCAGGCCGGCACCCAAAGAGCTTCCGTGGTGCTTTGAGCCCGGCACACAAAGTCATGAGGGATTGGTCGGTACGGGCGCCACCGTTGATTATTTTGCTGAAATCGGCGCGGCCCTGGCAGGTATCCGAGCCGGCACCCGGCGCGAGCAAATTGTCGCGGCTTTCGAGTATCTGTTCGAGTACGAAAAATCGCTGGCAGCCCAATTGATCGCAGGCCTGAGCGATATCCCGGGGATCACCGTACAAGGCATCACGGCTCCGGACGCTTTCGATCGCCGGGTTCCAACAGTGTCTTTCACGCATTCGAGTCAGCGGCCCGAGGAGATCGCCGAGGCGTTGGCCGGGCGCAATATATTCGTCTGGAACGGCCACAATTACGGTCTGGAGCCAGCCAGGGCTCTGGGGCTGCTTGAGTCGGGCGGTGTAGTGCGCATCGGAATAGTGCATTACAACACCAGCGGTGAAATCGACACAACGCTGAACGCGCTCGAAGACATACTCAGCTGATCGACGTTGTCCCGGCTTGTTCACACAGAAAAGCCGCCCGAGGGCGGCGACTTATCCCAATAGAAAAGCCGCCCGAGGGCGGCTTTTCGTGAGATCAGTACTGCAAAACGCAGGGTCAGCGGAACTCTGGAGGTTGCTCCATTATCCACACAAGACCCAACGGTTTTCGCAACACCTTTGATATCTCACTAGACATAGATCACCTCCTTTCACATTGTTTACCCGGCGCCAGTATGTATCGAATGTTACGGCTTG
>JADFKA010000290.1 GCA_022565135.1 Pseudomonadota bacterium | reverse complement strand
TGCATACGCCTTTGTCACCTTTGAAAAATCGGCAATCGACGGAATGAAGTCCTCGCCGATGCCTTCGACCAGCCAGCTGCTGCTTTTGTCTTTCAGCTCGCCGGTATTGACATAGTCGGCAAGTATCGAGCCGACCGGATCGGCAAGGATTACTTCGACATTCGGCGCATGCTCGGTCAGGTACCTGCAGATACCGGTCACTGTGCCGCTGGAACCCACGCCCAGAACAATCGCATCGAGATCGCCGTCCATCTGCTCGAGAATCTCGGGCGTCGTCGTCTGTTCGTGTGCCAGCGGATTGTCGTCGTTACCGAACTGGTTGATGAAATAGGCGCCCCGCTCCGCAGCGATTCGCCGACCAAGGTCCTGGTAGTACTCCGGGTGTCCCTTGCTGACATCGGAGCGCGTCAAAATGACTTCGGCACCCATTGCACGCAAGTTGAAAATCTTTTCCTGGCTCATCTTGTCCGGCAATACCAGCACCATTCGATAGCCTTTCTGGCCCGCGACGAGCGCGAGACCGATGCCCGTGTTACCTGCCGTCGCCTCGACGAGCGTATCGCCCGGCTTGATGTCGCCGCGCTTCTCAGCCTCTTCAATCATCGAGATGCCGATTCGATCCTTGACCGATCCACCCGGATTCAGGAGTTCGAGCTTGAGAAAAAGCTGGCAGAGGCCCGTGTCGAGACGCCTGATCTCGAGCATCGGCGTCTTGCCCACCATGTCCAGAACATTGGAATAGACCTGCATGCGCGTATAGTTCCGACTGGATTTGCCCGCGAGTGTACGCGAAATTCAGAGCTTTCGACCAGTTTCCATGACCGCTTCGTCTTCTATAGGAACAGCTGTTTCTGACGCAACCACGCGTCTTGCTGCTGTTAGTGAGTCCGCACGACTCGACGCCGAATTGCTCGTCGCTCGCTCGATCAATATGCCACGCAGCTACCTGTTCGCACACCCCGAGGACGATCTCGACGAGTCCGCGCAGCAACGACTGGAATACATACTTGAACGCCGCTTGCGCGGCGAACCGATGGCCTATATCACGGGCATCAAGGAGTTCTGGTCGCTCGAACTCGTAGTCAGTCCTGCAACTCTGGTGCCCAGACCGGAGACAGAAACACTCGTCAATCTCGCGCTGCAGGAAATTCCGCGTCAGGCCGAATGGCAGGTCCTGGACCTGGGCACGGGATGTGGTGCGATCGCCGTCGCCATTGCGAGCGAACGGTGCAACTGTGCAATCACGGCTGTGGATTCGAGCGTCGATGCGATCGCAGTTGCCAGGCAGAACATTCGACAACTCGACTTGAGTAATGTCACTTGCCTGCAGGGCGACTGGACGCACCCGGTCCAGAACCGCCAGTTCAGAGTAATCGTCTCGAACCCGCCCTACGTCCGTGCCAGCGATGCAGCACTGGAAACGCTTCGGGCCGAGCCTCGTATGGCGCTGCTCGCCGGCGCGGACGGGCTTGATGCGATTCGCGTCCTCGCAAAAGACTGTATATCGATTTTGGAAAACGACGGCGTATTGATGCTAGAGCATGGTGCCGATCAACAGCACAGTGTTGCCGACATCCTGACGTCTTGTGCCTGGGAGCAGATTCAGTGCCATAACGACTATGCTGGAAATCCGCGCGTTACCCTGGCGCACAGACCAGCAGGACAGCCGTGACCGATCTGTGGTAAATAGCGCAAGTCTTCTATTACAGCGAGCCATCATGATTACGATCAAAACCAGCCACGGCGAAATCGCCATCGAATTATTCGACGATAAGGCACCGATAACCTGCGAAAATTTCCGCCAATACATCGCAGACGGCTTTTATCAGGACACCGTATTTCACCGCGTTATTCCGAACTTCATGATCCAGGGTGGCGGCATGGATGCGAACCTGTCGGGCAAGCAGACGCGGGAGCCGATCAAGAATGAGGCAGACAACGGCGAGTCCAACGACAGGGGCACGCTCGCGATGGCACGTACAGGCGAAGTCAACAGCGCAACCGCGCAGTTTTTCATCAATTTGCGCGACAACGACGCTCTCAATCACAGTGGCCGGGATTTTGGCTACGCAGTCTTCGCTCGAGTCACCGACGGTATGGACATAGTTGATGCCATTGCGGGCGTAGCGACCGGAGATCGCGCGGGTCACCAGGACGTGCCGGTTGAAACCGTTACGATTCTGGATGTCACGATCGCAGCATAGGCAAATGGCAGGCGACAATCCGCAACTAAGTCGCCACGCCCGCCATCTGTCCCTGGCGCAGGTGGGCAACGATGGCCAGCGGCGCATCGAGCAGGGCTCCGTGCTGCTCATTGGCGTCGGCGGCATCGGTTGCGCGGCGGCAAACTATCTCGCTGCCAGTGGTGTTGGTAACTTGCTGCTTTGCGACTTCGACACTGTCGATGCGACCAACCTCGGCCGACAGGTGCTCTATGGCCCCGGCGACGTCGACAAGCTCAAGGCAAGTTGCGCTGCCGAGCATCTTGCCAACATCAATCCTGACATACGTATCACGCCAATCACTGAGCGGCTCAATGGTGACGAGCTGGCCACCAGGGTCAGCCAGGTCGACGTCGTGCTGGATGGCTGCGACAATTTCGCAACCCGGTTTCAGGTCAGCGATGCATGCGTCGCAGCCGCCCGCTGCCTGATCTCGGGAGCCGCCATACGCTTCGAAGGGCAGATAGCCGTATTCGGACCCGACTATCAGGACTCGCCCTGTTACCGATGTCTGTACAGCGACGCGGATGAGTCGCTGGAGAACTGTGCCGGCAATGGCGTGCTTAGCCCGGTGCCCGGCGTTATTGGCACGATGATGGCCGTCGAA
>JADFKA010000289.1 GCA_022565135.1 Pseudomonadota bacterium | reverse complement strand
TTCACGATCGAGGTCTATCGCTCCCTGAAAGTACTGGACGGCGGCATTGGCATTTTCTGTGGCTCTGGTGGTGTCGAGCCGCAATCGGAAACTAACTGGCGCTACGCCAACGATTCCAAAGTCGCGCGAATCATTTTCGTCAATAAACTCGACCGAATTGGCGCGGACTTTCTGCGCGTTGTGAAGCAGATCAAAGAAGTGCTGGGTGCGAACCCGGTGGTCATGACGCTGCCAATCGGCATCGAGGACGACTTTATCGGCGTCGTGGACCTGCTGACGAAGAAAGCGTGGGTCTGGAGATCACCTGACGATCCAGCAGATTACGAGATCGAAGACGTTCCTGAGGATATGCATGACATCGTCGACGAATGGCGCGAGAAGCTCATCGAGGCCGCGGTAGAGCAGGACGACGAGCTTCTGGAGCAGTATCTCGAGGGCCACGAACCGAGCGTCGATGATCTCAAACGCTGCATTCGCAAGGGAACAATTGCTCTCGATTTCTTCCCGACCTACGGTGGTGCGGCCTTTAAAAACAAAGGTATACAGAACATACTTAATGCAGTTGTTGACTTTTTACCGGACCCAACCGAAGTCATACCGCAGCCCGAGATTGATCTCGAGGGTAATGAGACCGGTGGTGTTGCGGTGGTCGATCCAAACAGGCCTTTACGCGCCCTCGCGTTCAAGATCATGGATGATCGCTACGGTGCATTGACATTTACGCGAATCTATTCGGGCACCTTGAAAAAGGGTGACAATGTTCTGAACACGTTTACGGGCAAGACCGAACGAATCGGCCGCATCGTCGAGATGCACGCCAACACGCGCATAGAGCTCAGCTCGGCACAAGCCGGCGACATCATCGCACTGTTGGGCATGAAGAATACGCGTACGGGACATACACTCGCTGACATTGACAATCCAGCGACGCTGGAGCCGATGGTGTTCCCGGATCCTGTGATTTCAGTTGCGATCCACCCGAAGGACAAGGCAGGAACTGAAAAGATGGGTGTTGCATTGAACAAGATGGTTCAGGAAGACCCATCCTTCCACGTTGCGACTGACGAAGACTCGGGCGAGACGCTGCTCAAGGGCATGGGCGAGTTGCACCTCGACATCAAGGTCGACATCCTGAAAAGGACGCATGGCGTTGAAGTCGATATGGGTAAGCCACAAGTCGCATATCGCGAGACGATTACAAAACTGATCGAAGACGTGTATACGCACAAGAAACAATCGGGTGGTTCGGGCCAGTACGGCAAGATCGAATATAAGATTGAGCCTGCTGAGAAAAACGAAGGTTATGTGTTCGAATCAAAGGTCACCGGTGGCAGCGTACCCCGCGAATACTGGAGTGCGATCGAAAAAGCATTCAAAGTGTGTATGGACGAAGGCACGCTCGCCGGCTATCCGCTGTTGGACGTCAAATTTACGTTGTTGGACGGTGCGTTCCACGCTGTCGACTCATCCGCACTCGCTTTCGAGATCGCTACCAAGGCCGCCTATCGCCAGTCGGTGCCGAAAGCGGCGCCGCAACTGCTGGAACCGATAATGAGAGTGGATGTCTATACACCAGAAGACAATGTCGGTGATGTGATTGGTGACTTGAATCGCCGTCGCGGCATGATCAAGTCTCAGGAAGCAGGTCCGACCGGTGTTCGTGTCAAAGCCGACGCGCCGTTAGCCGACATGTTCGGCTACATAGGCCACCTGCGTACACTGACATCCGGACGCGGCCAGTTTTCGATGGAGTTCTCATATTACTCGCCGTGCCCACAGAACGTTGCGGACGAAGTCATCAAAGAAGCGCAAGAACGCAAAGCCGCCAAGTAGGAGCCCGCCCGGGTTTCTACAACGTCGTCGCGGTGTCGGGCGCGAAAAACCAGTTCTTGATTTTGCGCGCGCGCGCGAAGCCATCGAGTTGCAGCATATACAGCGACGGAATCAGGAACAGCGTAATCACCGTTGCGAACACGATGCCAAAGCTCATCGAGATGGCCATTGGAATGACGTACTGCGCCTGAACACTGCGCTCGAGCAAGATCGGCATCAGGCCCACAGCTGTCGTAAATGACGTCAGGATTATCGCGCGGAATCGCAGAGTTCCAGATTCTATAACCGCCTGCCTGACCGCAACGCCACTTTGTCTGGCCTTGTTGATAAAGTCGACCATGACGAGGCTGTCGTTGACAACCACGCCGGACAATGCAACCAAACCAAAAAGCGAAAACATGCTGATCGCCTTGCCCATCACTACATGGCCGATGACGGCACCGATCAGACCGAATGGGATCACCGACATGATGACCAGCGGTTGTCCATAGGAATGCAGCGGGATCGCGATCAACGCATAAATCAAGAACAGGGCGGCGATCGACGCAACCGTTAGATTCCTCTGAAAATCCTGCGTTTCCTTGCTCGCGCCTTCCAGGCCATAGCTAACTCCGGCATGCCGTGACAGTAGTTCGGGAATGAAGTCCTCGGTAATGGACTCGATTATTTCTCCAGGCTCAACGATCTCGGGGTCTATATCTGCAGAAACGGTTATCGTCCTGGCACGATTGAGCCGGTCTATCCTCGAATAGCTTTGGCCAAACGAAATGTCTGCGACAGATTCAAACGGCACCTCGTCCCCGGCAGGAGTGCGAATGCGCATGTTCTCAAGATCCGCAATCGAGCGCCGATCCTCGCGCGGGTAGCGAACCATAACCTTGAGTTCATCTTTGCCGCGCTGAATGCGCTGCACCTCTTCACCGTAAAAAGCCTGCCGAATCTGCCGCCCCAGGGATGCCATGGTCAATCCTAAGGCCTCCGCCTCAGGCTTGATCGATAACT
>JADFKA010000288.1 GCA_022565135.1 Pseudomonadota bacterium | reverse complement strand
GTTAGCTGCTCCTAAGCGTTTAGACACTACTACAAATGATAGTTTCTCGCTACCAAGTAAACCTCACGGTTGGCCGCCCTGGAGGCCTTGGGTTTCTTGACTTTCAGGCGTTCAAAAGATCGCCGTGCATCGACCACGAACTCATCAAATCCGTCTCCCTGAAACAGCTTGCAGATGAAGTCTCCCCGCGGCCCTAGTACCTGCCGGGCAAAATCCAGTGCGAGTTCCGCAAGGGCCATGGCGCGCGGCTGATCAACCGACCGAGTACCGCTGATATTGGGGGCCATGTCACTCATTACAAGGTCGACGCGCGTATCGGCCAGCAAGTCATGCAATGACGCGAGCACCCGGTCATCTGTAAAGTCGCCTTGTACGAATTCAACTGCTGGCAGGTCATCCATCGGCAACAAATCGATAGCCACGATGCGCACGCGCCCCTTCAGTTTCACAGTGACATACTGACTCCAGCTACCGGGGGCCGCACCCAGATCAACGCATACCATGTCGGGCCGCAAAATACGTTCCTTGCGGTCAATCTGTTGCAGCTTGTAGACGGCTCGTGAGCGCCAGCCATCCCGTCGCGCCTGTTGCACGTATGGATCGCTGGCCTGGCGTTCAAGCCAACGGGCGCTGCTGCGCCGGGGCTTACTCATGAGATAGCAGCCAATTCGCAGGGATTGGATTGTGACTCGTTGCTACACTTCGCGCCCATGCCGATAAGTGAAGCACAAAAAAAGTATTTGCGCGGGCTTGGACACCAGATCAAATCCATAGTAATGATTGGTGATGCCGGGCTGACGACGTCACTGCTGTCCAACAGGTAATCAGACGTAGCGTACTTGCATTACTGCATACTGTTTCTCGCCGCCCGGAGCCAGGAACGTTATTTCGTCACCCTCATTCTTGCCCATCATCGCTCGCGCAATTGGCGACGTAAACGATATGAGCCCTTGCTTGATGTCCGCTTCATCCTCGCCGACGATCTTGTAGACGATTTCTTTGCCCGTGCCTTCATCGAGCAAGTCGACCGTCGTACCGAACACAATTCGACCTTTTGCGTCAATCGCCGTGACATCTATGACCTGTAAGTTCGACAGCTTGCCCTCTAGCTCCCTGATGCGGCCTTCTATAAATCCTTGCTGATCTTTTGCGGCGTGGTATTCGGCGTTCTCCTTCAAGTCGCCGTGCGCACGTGCTTCGGCGATTGCCTGAATGACTGCAGGCCGATCGACGCTCTTCAACTGCTTGAGTTCATCGCGCAACATTTCGTGACCACGCACCGTCATCGGCACTTTGTTCATGCGGCCACCTCTTTATGTAAATCCTGCAACCGGTTTACCTCACTGTTATCCAGATGCTCCATTGCCTTGCAAGTTGCGATCGCAGCACCAAGGGTCGTGTAGTAGGTAACGTCTCTGCGCACAGCTTCGGCTCGAATCGAATGTGATTCATTGATCGCTTGCTTGCCTTCTGTGGTATTTACGATCAGCACAATTTCAGCATTCTTGATCATGTCCACTATATGTGGCCGGCCTTCACGAACCTTGTTCGCACGCCGACATGATACCCCAGCGGTGGCGAGTTTTTGCGCTGTACCGTGGGTGGCAACCAGATCAAATCCCTGCGCCACGAGAATTTTTGCGAGTTCCACAACGGCATCCTTGTCGCGGTCACGAACACTGAGAAGCGCCGTGCCCTGCCGGGGCAACACAACACCTGAAGCCAGTTGCGCCTTGGCGTAAGCCTCCCCAAAAGATCGCCCGACCCCCATTACCTCCCCGGTTGACTTCATTTCGGGTCCCAATATCGGATCGGCTCCAGGGAATTTGATGAATGGAAATACAGCCTCCTTTACGGAGAAATAGGCAGGCGTGCGTTGATTGACGAAGCCCTGCTTGGCCAGGGATTCGCCCACCATGACTTTCGCTGCAATCTTGGCCAGCGGCACGCCGGTCGCTTTGGACACGAATGGAACCGTTCTCGATGCACGTGGATTGACCTCGAGCAAATAGACGATGTCATTCTGTATCGCGAACTGCGTATTCATCAGGCCGATGACGTTTAGCCCCTTGCATAATTTGATGGCTTGGGCAGCCAGTTCTTTCTGCATTGCAGCCGACAGACTGAACGGTGGTAATGAGCATCCCGAATCACCGGAGTGCACCCCCGCCTGTTCAATGTGTTCCATGATGCCGCCGATGAGCACATGTTCACCGTCACTGATACAGTCGACATCAACCTCGATCGCCAGGTCAAGAAAACGATCCAGCAGGACCGGACTGTCGTTGGAAACGTCGATTGCTGCTTCCATGTAGGTAGCAAGGTCTTCTTCGCCGTGCACGACCTCCATCGCGCGCCCACCCAGCACGTATGACGGTCGGACAATGAGCGGAAAACCCACATCACCGCACAGCCGCAGCGCCTCTTCCTTGTTACGTGCCGTACAATTCGGCGGTTGCTTCAGATGCAGCGACTCGACCAGCTGTTGAAACCGCTCACGATCTTCAGCGAGGTCTATCGAATCGGGAGTCGTCCCGATAATAGGCGCTCCAGCGGCCTCAAGTTCGCGCGCCAGTTTCAAAGGCGTCTGGCCACCGTACTGGACAATCACGCCGTTGGGTTTTTCCTTGTCTATAATTTCCAGGACGTCTTCCAAGGTCAGTGATTCAAAATACAGCCGGTCCGAGATATCGTAGTCGGTCGACACGGTCTCCGGATTGCAATTCACCATGATCGTTTCGTAGCCGATCTCTTTGAGCGCAAGCGCGGCGTGCACGCAACAGTAGTCAAATTCGATACCCTGGCCGATTCGGTTTGGACCGCCACCAAGAATCATGAT
>JADFKA010000287.1 GCA_022565135.1 Pseudomonadota bacterium | reverse complement strand
CCTTCGATAATTCCTCCGTACAGCGGCGATTGGTCGAGTGCGCTGCGAATTATGTCGTGCGTTTCTTCGTTGGTCTTGGTGATGTGACAGGAGACCTGCCTGGGGTGATCGCTGCGTCGCCCCAGGAATGAAAATACCGGCCTGGGATCGTCGCCCCGCTGTTCAACCATCGCATCGAAGTTGAGCGTTCGGCCATCAAGCCTGGGCGGTGTTCCGGTCTTTAGCCGCGCAACGCGAAACGGCAATTCGCGCAAGCGCTTCGCCAGGCGACTCGATGCTGCGTCGCCAACGCGACCGCCGGCTTTCTCGGTATGCCCGATCAGAATTCTCCCGCCGAGAAAAGTACCCACCGTCAGCACGATGGCCGCAGCGCGAAATTTCAGGCCCTGTGCCGTCACGACCCCCGTAGCCCGACCATTCTCGACGATCAGATCCTCAACCGAGTGCTCGCAGATCGACAGCTGCGGCTGGTTCTCGAGAATATTGCGGATAGCACATTTGTACAGTTCGCGATCGGCCTGGGCCCGTGTGGCCCGCACTGCTGGTCCCTTGCTCGCATTGAGCGTACGAAACTGAATACCTGCACGATCGATGGCCATCGCCATAGCGCCGCCTAGCGCATCGATCTCCTTTGTCAGGTGACCTTTGCCGATGCCACCGATCGCCGGATTACAGCTCATCTGTCCCAGCGTCGATATTTTCTGCGTAATCAGTAGCGTCCGCGCACCCGCACGTGCGGCAGCCAGGGAGGCTTCCGTACCGGCGTGACCGCCACCGATCACTATGACGTCGTAAGGTTTTGGCATTGATCAAAAAGTGCGCATGTTTTCGAGGTCAGGGCGGCGCATTTTAGTCGTTGCTCGCAGCAGTCGCCAGCAAATTCGACACAAACTGGATTGCTCGTGATCCGTCAATGCGCGCCCTTGTCCTTTACTTGTCTGTGCCTTGTCGACAAGATAACGCCGCTCAACTGACTCGCAGAGCTTTAATGATTCGCATTTTTACTTCCGCCGCCATATTTTTGATGGCCTTGACGGTCGTCCACAGCGCGCCTGTTATCGCGTTGACCGACTGCCGCATCAGCGCCGGCCCCGGCCATCCGAGCATTGTCGCTCGCTGCGGTACCTTGCATCGGCCGCTGGATCCGACTGACGACAGCTCCGAGCAAATTGCTCTTGCCATCGCCATCGTCCCGGCGCTGAGCCTCGAGCCAGCGCTGGATCCGTTCGTGCCGATAACCGGCGGCCCGGGGCAGTCGAGCATCAATTTCTATGCTGGATGGTCTGCTGCTTTCGAACGCGTACGCAAGGACCGGGACATCGTCCTTATCGACCAGCGCGGCACCGGTGACTCTGCACCAATGGCCTGCGATGTTGACGATGACATTATGGAGGGCAAATACTCCCGCGAGTTGACGCTTCAAGCTACGCAGGAATGTCTCGCGGCGCTGCCGCATGATCCAAGATATTTCACCACCAGCGTGGCCGTAGCCGACCTCGAAGCACTGCGCACCGCGCTAGGCTACGAAACGTTTAACCTGTACGGTATTTCCTATGGCACACGAGTCGCGCAGCACTTTGCCCGGCGTTACCCCGAGTCTACCCGCACGCTCATCATTGATGGCGTAGTGCCTCCGCAACTCCCGCTCGGCCCCGAAATTGCTACTGAATCACAGCGTGCGATCGATCGCGTATTCGACCGCTGTCGTGATGATGTCGGCTGCAACGCCCGCTTTCCAGACCTGCGCCAGGACTTTGCGACCCTGCGCGCCGAGCTCGACAGCGGCCCTGTCTCGGTCGTATTAGCTGACCCCGTCACGGCCAAACTCGAGACGCTCGAATTTGGCAGCGAGCATCTCGGAGCAGCGATTCGCCTGCTGCTTTACAATCCGAGAACCGTCGCTTTATTGCCTCTACTCATAGACTCTGCCAGCAACGGTAACTACGCGCCGCTCGCTGCCCAGTACCAGATGACTGTAACGACATTGGTCGAGTCACTGAACATCGGCATGCACAACGCAATCGTGTGCACCGAAGACGCGCCGTTCATCGACTGGGGCGCTCTCGACCATGATGCAATTGCTGCAAGCTATCTCGGTCCCATGCAACTCGATGCACTTGAAACCATGTGTTCAGTCTGGCCGGCCGGTGTTCTCGACGACAATCTGCACGAACCATTGTCGACCGACAAACCCGTGTTGTTGCTATCCGGCGGCGCCGACCCGATCACGCCACCCCGATACGCCGAGCTCGCAGCCGTGAATCTTTCCACGGCGTGGTTGTTGACCGGAAAAGATCAGGGCCACGGCCTCGCCATTGTTGGCTGCATGCCACGACTCATTGGTCAGTTTGTTGCCACGATGCAGCTCATCGAGGGTGACGGCGACTGTCTCGAGGAGGCCTTTGCCATGCCGTTCTTTGTCGACTATTCGGGCCCGGCGCCATGATCACTGTTAGCGACATTCACAAGTCTTTTGGCAAAGTGCGGGCCCTACGCGGCGTCAGCTTCAATGCCCCTGATGGCAAGATAACCGGGCTGCTGGGTCCAAACGGCGCGGGCAAGTCTACAACCTTGCGTGTGTTGTACACGGTGCTGACTCCCGACCTTGGCGCCGCCACCATCGATGGTATTAACGTTGTCACTGACGGCCTTGCGGCGCGACAGCGAATCGGCACTCTGCCACATGGTGCCGGTCTGTATCCACACCTTTCCGCGCGCGAGAACATCGCCTATTTTGCGACACTGTGCGGCCTCGACAAGGGCATTATCGACGATAAGGTCAACAGCATCATCACCCTGCTCGACATTGGCGACTTCGCCGACCGGCGCACGAAAGGCTTTTCACACGGCGAACGC
>JADFKA010000286.1 GCA_022565135.1 Pseudomonadota bacterium | reverse complement strand
AGACCTTTATCCACCAGTGCGCGTATGCAAAAATTAGTTTTGCCGACGCTCACGCCAAGGCTCTTGGCCAGCTTGCGTTGGGACATCTGCGGGTCGCGCTCGAGTTCGCGCAGGATGTGGTAACGGATTTCGTCGCTGAGCATAGTATGTGAAGTTGTCGGGCAGGCTCCCGCAGGACGCTACAACACTCGCGGCTGCCGCCCTGCCCTATTAACGGCGGCCAAAGCCACCTGTTCAGTCATTGAACGGGCTTTAGGCTAACAGCCATATGTGGGATCGGCAAGTCATTAGGCTGATGTTTTTGAATGAAATTCAGGCCCTCACCGCTCGATATCTTCAAGAGAAATCTCGGCCCTCGTCTGCTGCCCCAGCAAGTTCAGAAGAACGATCACCCTGTCGCGGCCGGTCCGCATTTCGAATACGCCTTCAATCGCTTTAAAGGCGCCTGAGTCGATGCGAACCCGATCGCCGCGTTGCATAACGGGCGGCTCCAAGCGGTGGCAGCCAATCTCCGGATCCTCACGTTCCCGCAGGGCCGTTACAACGTGTTGTGGCACGGGCAGGTACAAGGTCCCGAATCGCACCAGCTTTTGCACGCCGGCCGTAAATTGTGCCGGCCCGATCGACTGCGTTGACCCGCTAGGTGCTACGAATAAGTAGCGGGGAAAGAGCGGTTGTTCGACCTCAGTGGCCACACCTCGTCTTCGTCGCCGGAGCCGCAGTTTCGGCAGATACACGGCATAGCCCTGCTCCTTGAGTCCGCGCGCTGCTGCGTCTTCCTGCCGCGCCTTGCAATAAACCAGATACCATTTGTTCAAAGGATTTCTTGCTGCGCTTCCCGGGTCTCGCGGACGATGCAACGGCCTTGACCGATCAGCTATTCTTGTACGCATAATGATAAGAATATTTTCCTGCACCGTATCGCCGACTGGAAACGTCCATATCGTTAAATAGCACGCCACGCAGGTTCACACCTGCTTGTTGTAAGCGTTTGACGCTTTGCTCGATCTCTCTCATGGGGTGGGCCCCTGCCTTTACGACCATAAGAGTCGCGCCCACCATCTGGCCAATAATCGTCGCATCGGTAACGGCGAGAATTGGTGGGGAATCGATAATGATGTGATCGAATCTTGGTGTCAGCACACTGATACAGTTCGCAAACCGTTTGTGGAGCAATAGCTCTGAGGGATTTGGGGGGAGGGTGCCGGTCGGAATTAGAACCAGTCCCTTTATGGTCGTTTGATGCATGGCCTGACCGATCGGGATCTCACCGCTGATGAAATCCGATAAGCCGTTTTCCCGTTTGATGCCAAGATATTGGTGTAAATGTCCCCGGCGCATATCGCCATCAATTAGTAATACTTTTTTGTGATTACTCGTTAGCACTGCCGCGAGATTGACACTGACAAAGGTCTTACCCACAGTCGGGCTGGGACCTGCAATCAAGATGCAATTGTTTTTCACGTCTATCATGCCGAAATGCAGTGCGGTTCGAAGATTTCGCAAGCTCTCTATTGCAACGTCGTCAGGGCTGTCAATCGCCAGTATCGCCCGTTTCGTTTCGTGGGATTGGAGTTGTCTGTAGATGCGATCCTGATTCTTGCTGTGAGCGATCGTTGCGTAGACCGGGATATTAAACTGTTTTTCGATCAGGTCCGGATCTTCCACTCCGCCACTAAACGCTCGTCTCACGAATGCCGCCGCAATACCCATAAAGGCACCGAGTATTAGCGAAAGCAGCAGAATTCGGGACTTTTTCGGCTTGACAGGACTGTACGGTGTCACTGCATGATCAACGACTCGAACATTCCCCACTGTGCCAGCTTTGACCACGCGTAATTCCTGTGCCGTATTTAACAGGGAAGTATAGAGATCGGTATTGACGGCGACGTCGCGAACCAGCCGCAGCACCTCCTGTTGTGTATTGGGCAACTCGCGAACCTGATCATTGAGTTGGGCCAGCTCGCGATACAAGCGCTGAATTTGTCTATCCAGCGCGATGACCATGGGATGCGCTGTTGTAAAACCTTGCGTCACCTTGTCGCGTTCCTGTTGCAGCTCGTTGAGCTGGCCTTCGACCGCGACAATTGTTTCAAGAATGGCCTGTGTTTCGAGCGGCAAATCAATTGAACCCTTTTCCAGGCGATACGCGTTGAGGGCCCCCTCGGCCGTTTCCATGTCCTTCCTGACGATGGGCAGCTGCTCGTCGAGAAATGCCAGTGTTTGCTCGGCTTCGGCAGACCTGCGCTCGACGTTCTGGCGAACATAAACGTTGGCGATCTCATTAAGTGTCTCGCTGACGTATCGTGGGCTTTCGCCTTCCAGGCTAATGGCAAGAATGCCGGAGCCTTTACCTTTCTCGGCTATGCTCAGTGACCGCTTGAGCGCTTCTGTTGCTTTCAGTCGCGACTGTCTCTGCAGATGAAATATATCGTCGGTGTCGGCACGCAGCTCTGAGATAAAAACGGATATTGATTCGCCCGCCATTCGACCGTTTGCCGGCTTGCCGACGGTGCCATTGAGCAGTGAGTTGCCGTCCGGGCCCAGCAATAGAAACCGGCCACCCGTTTTCGCAACCAAGGTCAGCGGTTTGCCAATCAGGAACTGCGGCACATCAAGCGTCTCTATTCTGATCGACTTGCGATCTTTCGGCTCGGCACGGCGTGCTAGCGCGGCGCCGAAGACGGGGAAAAGGTTCGGTGCCGCTTTGATGTCCAGCTTTAAATTGTCAACGACAGCGCTGAGTACGAGTCGCGAGCGCAGTATTTCTATCTCGGCACTGACGGATGTGTCGCCCTCGAACAATGCATTAATATCGAAATCACCGAAGCCCGATTGCTTTTCCTCCACCTGTATCAGCCCATCGGCTCTGTA
>JADFKA010000285.1 GCA_022565135.1 Pseudomonadota bacterium | reverse complement strand
TGCCCATATAGGTATTGATCGCATACAGACCCTGGGCGACGGCGCCGCTGCGATCGATGTGCGCTTTTTCGACGCAGATTACTTTGAGGTCACGCCCCCAATACCTGGCTTCGTAGGTAGCGCCGCAACCCGCCATGCCGCCGCCGATGACGAGGATATCGGCATCCACAAAAATTGTTTTTCTGCGTTTGAACAGACCCATCAAACTACCCCGTGCTTAATTTCATACGCAGCCAATGTGGGCAGATCGTCGATATTGAGCGATTCCGGTTCGTGCGCGAGTTCCTGGGTCTTGAAGGCATCTTTGCTCGGCGCCGGATAATCAGACGGTGATTTAATCGATCCCCATGGCGTTGTCCGGATCGGGGACTCGAAATTTTTCTCGCGGCCGTCGCGAAACTTGATCTTCCAGGAGATGGTGCCCTTGCCCTCATCCCGAAGTACCCGAACACTGTGGCCCAGCGGTGCGAATTCCGCGTAGCCCCTGACATCAATCGCGTTTTGCGGACAGGCTTTCACGCACGCGAAGCACTCCCAGCAGAAATTGGGCTCGATGTTGTAAGCCCGCCTGTAGGTCGAGTCAATGTGCATGATGTCGGAAGGACAGATATCCACGCACTCTCCGCAGCCATCGCATTTCGACATGTAAACAAAAGTAGGCATCTCGTTTAACTCGCTTCGTTGTGGGATGAGGGCGTCGGCAGGGAGGACGAGCCGTTGGCCTCGTCGAGCCTGCGCTGGAAGGCGACGACGGGTTTGTAGAACATATGCGCTAACTTGGACCAGCGGACGGTTCCGAAGAGCAGCGTGGTGAAGAAGATGTACAGACCGAAGGCTGTTTTGGTCGCTACAAGATTGCCTGTCGTCTGCACGATCGCCCATATGCAGGCAAAGGTGACGCTCCCCAGCAGGGTGACGATAAACAGATCCGCGAGCACCAGGCGGAACATTGGCTGACCGTCATGCATTACGTTTACCCTGAGGAAAAAGAAAAACCAGTAGCCGCCGATAAGAATCATGATGACGCCGATGTTCCACAGGACCGGCAGGATCACTGGCGTAGGATTGGCGTGTGTTGGATAGCCGAATATCATCACGATGGTCGTGATCAGATAGAACAGGAAGCCATAGAACATCAGCATATGGGATGCCCTTCTTTTCGGGTTGCAGAATTCCCCCGATATCGCAACCTCTATCGCCAGGGTCTTCACGGCGATGGCGGCTGACTCTGCGCCGCTGAGCTTTCTCGTTGCGGCGGCCTTTGATTTCTCCAGCTCCAACGCGAAAAATTTGCCGCTGCTTTTGTGCAGCAGGTCCGTTACCGTTCCAACGACAACCGCGATTAACATCAGAACAATGTAGACCTGCATGGCAAGCGGGGGCAGAAAAACTGCCAGCTCGGCAAACGGATTGCTCGTGAACATCAAATTATCCTTAATGGCACACTTGGTTATTTTTCGAAAACAGGGTGATTCCGGACAATGCGTGGATAGACGTCAATTAAAACACAAGGTTGAGCATGAGCAAGGAAACCACCAGGAACAAGACCGTCATGATACTGCCAACGCGCAGAAAATCCGCAACTCGATAGTCGCCGGGTCCCATGATCAGCGCGTTAACCTGGTGCGTGGGAATCAGAAAAGAATTGGAGGTCGAAATCGCAACGGTCAATGCAAACATGGCCGGGTCGGCGCCGATCACGAGAGCCAGGTTGATCGCGAAAGGCACGAGCAACACCGTTGCACCAACGTTTGACATCACCAGGGAGAAGCCACTGGCGAGTACGGCGACCATCGCTTGCAGGATCCAGGGTGGTACGTCGCCGATTCGCACCAGCAAGTGTCTGACAACGTAGTCTGCGGTGCCCGACGATTCAACGGCGATGCCAAGCGGCAGCAGTCCGGCCAGCAGGAACACTGTCTTCCAACTTACAGCTTTATACGCTTCATCCATGGTTAGCACGCCGAACATAATCATGCTGACGGCGCCCGTCATCAGTGCGACCGGCAGCATGATGTCGGTGAAAATTATCATGCCGATCGCGAGGGCAAAAAATCCCAGCGCCAGCGCGAGCTTGAATGGTTGCTGCGGCTCACGCGGATAGTCCGTCGTAACGATGACGAAATCACGATCCTTTTCGAGTCGGGTCAGATTTTCCCAACGCGTGTGGCAAATGAGCATGTCGCCCGCTGCGAACGGTATCGTGGCAACTTTGCTTGTGATCGCCTGGCCGGTACGGATGATGGACAACAGACTGAGGCCGTAGGTCATCCGAAAATGCTGCTCCTTCGCAGACTGACCAATGAGACGCGAATCGGGTGGCACGAGGACCTCGGCCACGCCAGCGATCGAACGGGCAAGCAGATGACGAAATTCACGGAGCTTTGGTCGCAACGTCAGGCCAGCGGCGGCGACGAGCGCTTTGAGCTTGTCAGGTTGCGCAATGATTGCCAGCGTGGCGGGCGCCGCGATCGGCGCTTCGACCGGCGGCGACACCAGCACCTTGCCGGCGTATCGGGATGCGACTATGCGGATATCGAAGTCCTGCTGTACGCTGGCGATATCCATGCCAACGAGAATGCTGCCCTCGGGCACCTCGACTTCGCGGACGGCCGCGTGGACACCATGCAGCCTGCGCATATAACGCACGGTCCCGGAGCCGCGAGTCATGCTGGTACTCGAGCCTTTCGGCAACACGGTTTTGCCGAAGAAAACAAAGAAGATCAGTCCGCTGGTGACGAGGGCAATACCCACGGGGGTCACTGAAAACAGACTGAATGGCTGCATCGCCTGATCCGCATCCAGGCCGAGGTTGGCATTGCCGATCAGGTCGTTCAACATGATCAGCGGGCTCGACGCCACCATGGTCAGGGTGCCG
>JADFKA010000013.1 GCA_022565135.1 Pseudomonadota bacterium | reverse complement strand
GACTCGAAGAAGCGGAACGCGCTGAAATTGTCAACAAAAAAGAAGCCAGTGAATTGCGCCGCTACCACGAAAAAGTGGCTGCTCTGCTAGCCGTCGATGACTTCGCGCCCGAGGAGCTTATTCACGGGGCAGCGAATACGACGAGCACGTCCGCCACAGCCACAGCGCGTAGGACGAAAAAGAAGGCCCGAAAAACCGCCAAGCAGCGCAAAAAGACCGCACCGCGAAAGAAAACCAGACGCAAGACGAAAACAAAGACAAGCTGACCCAGTATAATGACAACACGACAAGGACCCATCTACGAAGTAACGTTCTTCGTAGACCGTGACGTCGTTGACGACCACGACAGGTGGCTTGAGGACCATGTCCGCAAGTCATTGCGTCTTGCTGGCATCGCAGACTGTCGTGTTTTTTCGCTCCCGGATAACAACGACGAGCATGCCCGTCGCATCTGCCAGCACGTTCTCGAAACGGATGAGGCGCTCGATGAGTTTCTCGATGGCGCCGGCGCGGACATCGATACTGAAATTGCCTCTCACTTTGGCGAACACGTTGCGATAAGCGCTCGCGTCCTTCGCGAGGACAACACGCATCAAACTCCGCTTGATGAGACGCCCAATTGCCTGAATTGCGGTGCAAGACTGCGTGGTCAGTATTGCGGCCATTGCGGCCAGCGCGCACGTGGTCGCCTGATTAGTCTCTGGGAACTTATCGCAGATGCTTTCGGCGATCTCCTGGAGATTGACTCACGCATCTGGCAGACACTAATCCCTCTCATGATTCGCCCGGGCACGTTGACCCGTGATTATCTAAAGGGTCGTCGCGCGCGCTACATGCCTCCTTTTCGCACCTACCTCGTGATGAGCGTCATCTTTTTCGTTGTGGCATTTTTCGATCCACGCGAGGAACTTAGCCTGTTCTTCGAACCGCAGCCCAGCGAAGTTACGGGAGTCGAAACTGGTGCTACCGATGCGGATGAGGCGAACGTCAACGAAGCCATTAGAGATGCCGAGCGGACCAAGCAGGAGATCTTCGACGAACTGGCGAAGAGCGGCATCATCGTCGGCGATCGTACTGCGCCTGACGGCATCATTGGCGAGGCGGGCCCTTTCACCACCCGGTTCGACGGCGACGACGACGCTACGGATGAGGACTGCAGTGTCGATGCGTCCGACCTCGAAGGCATTCCCGACTGGCTGGCCCGACGGCTTACGCCTGAACGTCTGCAGCAAGTCTGCGAACGAGTGCAGCTCGATGACGGACGCTCACTCATGGACAAGGTGCTGGGCAATATTCCGGCTGCCCTGATCATCTTGTTACCGTTGATGGCCCTGATCCTCAAAGCTCTCTACCCGCTGTCGCGTCGCTACTACGTTGAGCACCTGTTGTTCTTTGTGCATTTCCACGCCTTCTTTTTCCTGATATTGACGCTGCAAATCCTGTTCGCGCGGTTAGCCGGACTCCTCGGCGTACCGGACGCCGCCGTGACTCTGACCATAGTCGCCGTCTCCGTATATGTACCGGTCTACCTGTTTATCGCGATGCGGAGAGTCTATGGCCAGAGTCGATGCATTACATTCCTCAAGTACATCGTACTCACGGTCACCTACGGGGCGGGCTTCCTGCTGATGATGCTCAGCGCACTCACGATTGCCGCATTTTCGATCTAGCGAGAAATTCGGCGTGTGAATCTCGCCTCGAACGCTTAATATCAGCGATCTGTCTGCCGCCAAAGGAGACCAGACATGCCGCTTAAGCAACAATTCTTTGTTTTCACGACGATGACATCGCTGCTGCTCGCAGGCGCCTGTGGCCAAAGCGAGACCGAGGCTCCCGAGCCACCGCCGTCTGCTGCCCTCGCCGGCAATGAATCGACACCAGCTGCGGCGGATGCCGTCGCTGCGCTGCCTCGGACCGTATCTCCAAACGGCGCCAAAGTATTTTTCATAACGCCGGTGAACGGTGATACGGTTTCTAACCCGTTTAATATTGAGTTCGGCATCGAGGCGATGAGCGTCGTGGCAGCGGGTGACAACCAGGCACATTCGGGGCATCATCACCTTCTTGTCGACGCGGGGCTGCCGGACCTGGCATTACCAATACCCTCGGATACCAGCCATATTCACTTCGGCGATGCCAGTACCTCGACGCAACTGACACTGGAATCCGGCGAACACACACTGCGCCTGTTGCTTGGCGACTACCTGCATATTCCCCATGATCCGCCCGTAATATCGGAGCTGGTCACTATCACTGTCAAATAGATGGTTGAGTCGCAACGCCCGGGACACTAGAATTCCCGGGCAAGGAACAAGCTGCGATGAAATACACCAACAACAATAGACACATCGGAATTAGCGGTCTCGCCGCCTACATCCCGCCGTACCGGGTCTGGCTGGAGGACTGGTGCGACTGGACCGGCGAGCAGTGGCCGAAGATCCGCGAGGTGGTGGGGCGCAGTTTCCGCATGCGCGGCCCGGATCAGAGCATCTACACGATGGCTGCAACCGCCGTCATGCGCCTGATCGACCAGTACGACATTGACCCGACGCGTATTAAGTTCCTGGGTCTGGGCACCGAATCGAGTACCGATAATTCAGCCGGCGCGATCATCATCAAAGGCATGGTCGATCGGGCACTCGTCGCGCGAGACAAGCCTCCAATCTCCAGAAGCTGCGAAGTGCCCGAGTTCAAACATGCCTGCCTTGGTGGTGTCTACGGCATGAAAGGCGCAATTCGCCACCTGGCGCTAGACGGCGCTGGCGGGCAGGCGATCGTCGTCTGTGCCGATATTGCCGAATATGCGCGGGGCAGCAGCGGTGAACCAACCCAGGGCGCGGGCGCTGTCGCCATGTTGCTTGAGGAAAATCCAACGCTTGCAGTCGTCGATCTGCCAAGATCGGGATCGGCGTCGGATTATCGCATCATGGACTTTCGCAAACCGATGGCGCGATTTTGTGGTCAGGACCGATCCGAGACTCATCAGGTCCAGGACTTTCCCATATTCAACGGCAAATACTCGACGACTTGTTACATTGACGAAACCCTGCATGCACTGAGCGACATGTACAAAAAGCGTAACTTGAATCCCGCCCAGTACATTCGATCATTACGAACTGTTTTCATGCATCGACCCTATCGCCGTATGCCAGAAACCGGCTGGGCAATTTCCTACCTGTTCGCATTGCTCATCGGCGACACCGATGATCGCGCGGAATTGGCCTCGTACTGCTACGAAGTCGGCATTGACCCTCAGGCCCTGCATCAGGAAATGCTGAGCAATCCTGAAGTATCGTCGCTGGCCAAGCCAGAAACACTGCAATACGAAGTATATCCGCTGACCATGGCTGTACATCGCGTGTTTCGCGCGTCGCGTCACTACCGCCGCGAAATCCTCGATAAACTGGCACTGGGCAGTGACACGATGCTCGACCTCGGCAATCTTTACACCGCTGCATTGCCGGCATGGATGGCCGCAGGCTTTGAGCAGGCGCTCGATGAAGGGTCTCTCACCTGCGGAGAAGAGGTGCTGACTCTTGGCTATGGTAGCGGCGACGCGGCTGAAGTTATTCCGTTTTTTGTTGCCGATGGCTGGCGCGATGCCTCCGCAGCGATCGGATTTGGCGATGTAATGAAGTTCGCAGTAGACCTTGATTTCGAACAGTACAAATCGCTACATGACGGACGCCGCCCCAAGGGCCTCGACTACGTGCCCAGGAATGAATTCGTCATTGATTATGTAGGCAATACCGACGATCGGCATTTCAACAATCTCGGGATTGAATACTACCGCTACGTAGGCTAACAGCTTGTTGAAAAGCCCTCAGGCGGCTCTATACATTACAATACCGGCCAAGTGCATCGCGGTGATCATCCAGCAGCTTGAGCCACTCCATTTTTAACCATGGTGTGAACTGCTCTGGCGTCTGCTCAATCTCAGCAAGAAGCAAATCGGCCGATATATAGCGAATCGCGGTAATCTCATTGTCATTCGGCCGCACCGCGTCGCCAGTTTCGCCAAGAAATACATGGCACAGCTCATGCTCCGAGCCTTTGGCGTCGAATTCCGCCTGGTAACTGAACTTGTAGATAAATTCGAGCGACGATCCGATACCTAATTCGTCGCGCAAGCGCCGCTCTGTTGCTTCCTGCAACGATTCGCCACGGCGCGGATGACTGCAACAGGCATTCGACCAGTACCCGGGCCAAAGTCGCTTTGACTCACTTCGCTGTTGCAGCAACAACTCACCTGCATTGTTGAAAAGAAACACCGAAAACGCACGATGTAACACTCCGCCACCATCGTGACACTGAGCTTTTGACAAGAACCCTGTTTCTCGGTCTTCTGCGTCAACAACGATAAGCTCCTCAGCCTCCGATGACACGATCCTGTTGTCACTATCCAATTGTGTTTTCCTGCTTACCGATCAATGACAATGTTCTGCAGCCAGCCATACTGAAAGCGCGGGCGACGTCGGCGACCTTGCCGGGGCACAGCGCAACAATTGAGCCACCGCCCCCGGCGCCAGTCAACTTGGCACCGCTTGCCCCGGCCGCCCTGGCGATACTAACCATAGTCTCGAGTTCCGGTGTCGAAACCTGTATCGCGTTGAGAAGCCCATGACAAATATTCATCAGCGCACCAAGCTCGGCGTAATCGGCATTTACTAGCGCATTAGCGCCTGCCAGACTCAGAACATCCATTTCATCAAACAGGGCATCGTATCGCACCGGGTTCTGTTCGCGTCGCGAATGCACACCGGCGAGCTGTTGCTGCGTCAATCCCGACTGCCCGCTACACGCGATTACAATCGGCGGCGATTCTGTCAGCTTAAGATTCTCAAACTCGAACGCATCAGATTTTCGAAAAAGCATCGGTGTGCCGTAGGTCGCGATCGTATTGTCGACGCCTGACGGCGCACCGTGTGCAATCTTCTCGCATAGAAATGCAATTAAATTGACTCGCGCATCATCGAGTCCGAGTTTGAGCGCCACATTGAATGCACGAATAATCGCCACTGCAAATGCCGCCGAAGATCCCAGCCCCATTGCTCGTGGCAGCGCTGAATTCAGCTGAATCGCAAAAGCTGTCTCGCGGATTTCCAGCTCCCGCATGATGCGCAATACGACGCCGCCAACGCTTGTCGATTCATCCTCAATATGTTGCTGCACGCCCCACTCGGGAACGGTCAGGATCAATTCCGACCCGCTTGCAACAACCGACGCAGAAACGCCTTCAGCAATCGGCAGTACGAGCGCATGTTTACCGTAAACAACTGCATGTTCACCCAGCAAAATGACTTTTCCTGCCGCGCTCGCCAGCGGTGCCTGGGCAGCCGCTGACGCCGATCGCGTCGAGCCTCCGGTGGCTGCGCTTCTTGCGTGCAGACGCATGTGGCCTTGCTGGATGCCGCTCGTCACGAGCGCCCTGAGTGCAGCAAAATTCTGTGCCAACCCTACGGCGGCCATAAGTTCGCCGAGCTCCCGTGCCGATTCGACACCGGCAATGCGCAGACCCATCGCTGCTGCAGGGTTGGCATTGAGTGTACCGCCGACGATGCCGACTCTTAACGGCAGCCGAATTTTGCCGAGCAGGTTGCCCCCGGCATCAGCAGACCAGGTTGCCAGCGGCAGGTAGCGTCCCGAGATTGCGGCAAACGCATGCGCTCCGGCTTCGATGGCGCGCCAGTCATTGCCCGTCGCAATGGCCAGGGCATCTATGCCGTTCATGATGCCCTTGTTGTGCGTCGTGGCTCGATGCGGATCCGCGCTCGCAATGTCGCTCGCCGCGACGATTCGATCGCGAACTGCTGCCGCCGAGAAGCCTGGCACGGCCAGGTCACTCAGGCGGTAGTGAACCGTCGCCGATACCTGTGATCGGTCCGCGAGATTTGACAGGATGCATAATGCGACGTCGCCGCCGCAAAGCTGCGCCACTCGCGACGCAGTCGCTTCGCAAATCGTATTGACCAGATTCGCGCCCATCGCGTCACAGGTATCGACGAGAAAATGCACTGCGATAGCCGCTCGCGAGCCGCGCAGCTCGAGAAGCCGGATCTCTATGTCCTGCACGCCACCACCGCGTTCAACAAGTCGCGGATGAATGGCGTTAGCCGCATCGATCAAACCCGCCTTTTCCTGTTGTAACGCGGCTCGTGCCGCGTCGATGTCGGCGACACCGGTCACGTGCACTTGGCCCGCAAGCAGATACTCATCGCAAACTGCCTCGAAGCCGCCCGATGCTCGCGCCAGTTTTGCAGCACCGCTCGCGGCTGCCACAATTGATGGTTCTTCGACCACCATGGGAACCAGGTAATCGCGGCCATTTACGACGAAATTAGTCGCAATCGCCAGCGGCAGGCCGAATACGCCAATGACATTTTCGATGATCTTGTCGGCCGCGGCGGGTATCAAAACATGCCTGCCCTGTCGCAATATTTCGGCATCTGCAGCCGACAGCCAGTCAAGGCGCTCGAGCTCGTCGATCCGCTCGGCGACCGTCTGTCGATACAGTCCGCTGATACGCGAATCAGTCAAAGATCTTCTCGGTTGCGCTGCACGCCACTCGGATCAATTGTCAGGTACAGGCGCGTGAAATTATTCTTCGCGGCGACGTCTATGAATGACTCAATGAGCGACTCGTCATCTGCGAGAACAATTCCGACATCACCACCGCCTGCACCACAGGGTTTGTAAACCACGCCAGCTGCAATTGCAGCATCGACCAATTCGGCATGCCCAGCATCGAATATGCCAAGGTCATGGTCAACACTGAATTGCCGCAACGAATCCGTATAGGCGCGCAACTCATCGAGAATCATCGATGGCAGCCCGCTTTTCCAGCTCGTAGCGACGCGGTTCGCCGCAGCGCCAAGCGCAACGCGTGACGGGTATGACTCCAGGTCATCGAGTTTTTTGAGCCTGGTGCCAGTGCTCGCCGAAACGCCGCTCCACAGCAACGCAAACGCCAAATCATCCGGCCAGCGCAATGCGACCGACGCAGCGTGCATGCGGTACTCAATGACACCGCCTTGCAGACTACAGGCAACATCCACACCGCTGCCTGATCCGCACTGAGAATCACGGTGTGCCGATATCGCAATGTGGCTGATGTCCGCATTGCCATCGGCAACGCAATCCAACGCGGCCGTCAATGCGACCGCAAGTGCAGCGCTGGATCCAATGCCGAACTTCGTGCCACTGCCAACATCGACAAAATCCTGTGTCTCCAGCGTCAGCACAAGACTCTCTGGCAATGTGGCTGCGAGAGTACGCCAAACGCATTCGAGCAACGCATACTCTTCGCCTCCGTGCAGCCATTCGAATTGGCCGTCGGTCACCCTGAATCTGCCGCTGCCCGTCGCAATGCCGGGAGCTGTTACGACGTGATGGTCGTCAGCGCTGCGCGTTATAGTCACGCACGCACGACGATTAATGGCCGCACAGATTGCTACTGCGCCGTTGAGAACCGCATACTCCCCGGACAACACCACTTTACCGGGTGCGCTGGCCGTCACTTTCATGTCGCGTTCGCCACTAGTACTCCGTCAACGTAGTACTAGCCTGGCACGCGCACCGAGCCCGCTGACCATGATGTCGCTCACGCCAGTCGTGTCCGCCAATGCTGCACGTACACGCGCTTCTTCTTCGGGCAGGCAAATCGCTTTGACCTGCGGACCTGCATCGATCGTGAAAAACACGCCGACACCTTCGGACTGCAAGTCGCGAACCGTCTGCATGCAGGCGAGTGTCGCACTGTGCCAATAGATCACCGGCGGCCGTGATCCCCACATTACAGAGTGCATTTTCAGACAATTGTGTTCTGCCACCGATCCGAGCTTTGCGAAATCCCGGTTGGCGATCGCCGTTCTTGCCTCGTCGAGGTCTGCCGATTGTCGCTCGATCCAGCGATTGTAGAACGGCGACGTCCTGCGACTGATCTCCATCGCATCACTCGAACCAAGCGGTTTTGGGCCAGGCGTCGTAATCGCCACGACAACCCTGAGCGGCCACTCATCGCTCCTTAACAGCTGACTAACGTAGATATCGTCGTCGCAATTTTCGAGTTCGACGAAACCGCCGTATAGAGAGCGAGCCGCGGACCCGGATGCCCGACCGGCCAGACCTGCCAACTCGGCCGTGTCGCGCGATTGCCCCAGCATAGAATCGGCTGCGACCACAAGCGCGGCGAATGCCGAGGCGGAGGAGGCCATGCCGGCCGCGATCGGAAAATTACAGCGACTGACGACTCTGACTGCCGGGCGCGGCTTGCCGACGATCGTATCCAGACACCGTTTGACCCGCGGCAGCATATCGCGATCCTCGCATTCATTTACGATCAACACATCATCGCGCATCGACTCATCGACTTCGACGCACATTTCTGTATGCAGGTCGGACAGCGTGATGGAAATAGAACCCGCGGCCGGAAGGTTGCGAGCCGAGTCGCGTTTGCCCCAGTACTTAATGAGTGCGATGTTCGGCTGGGCTCTGGCGGTTGCCTGCATATGCTTCGTTTCAACGCAAGAAAGGACACGAATTATAGCCCAGCCCTGGCGCACACTGTCGCTCATTTCCGTGTACGCTACAGCACCCCAGCAGCGGCGGCGGAGGCCGATTTGCCAGCACAGTTTTCAGAGCGCATCGACGACTACATCGAGCGTATTGGACAGCAACTGGACGCCGTCCTGCCCCCCGCCAAGCACGGGCCCGAACAGCTGCACGAAGCCATGCGCTACGCCGTACTCAACGGCGGGAAACGTATCCGACCATTGCTCGTCTATGCCGCCGGCGAGTGCCTTGACGTACCTGATGCACTGCTCGATGCACCGGCCACCGCAATAGAGCTGATACATGCGTTCTCACTCGTTCACGATGACCTTCCAGCGATGGACAACGATGACCTGCGCAGAGGCATGCCGACCCTGCATCGACGCTTCGACGAAGCGACCGCAATTCTCGCCGCCGATGCTCTGCAGCCATTGGCTTTTAGCGTGCTTGCAAACATCGATGCTATCCCGGCCGAATCTCGCACGCGCCTCGTCGGGCTGATCGCCGATGCATGCGGTTCGATCGGCATGACCGGTGGCCAATCAATGGATCTCGCAGCGGAGGGTCATACGCTCTCCGCCGGCGAAATAGAGAGCATGTACTCACTCAAAACCGGTGCACTTATCCATGCGTCAATTATGTCAGTGGCTCTGCTATGCAGCGACCTGTCAGCCGCGCGTACTACCGCTCTCGACGCATTTGCACGCAGCGTCGGCATTGCTTTTCAGATCAAGGACGACATTCTCGATGTCGTCGGTGAGACTGCGGTCATCGGCAAACAGACCGGTGCCGATCAGCGCCTTGGCAAGGCAACGTACCCGGGTCTGTTCGGCATTGACGTGGCCCAAAGTCGTTGCGACGAATTGTTGCAGCATTCGCTCGATCAGCTTAATGCGTTCGACTCTGACGCCGACTCGCTGCGCTGGCTGGCTCGCTTCATCGTCGAGCGCGGCAACTAGCCCGGAATGATCATGAAGTATCCGCGCCAGGTGTAATGCGATGACAGTTGCAACTCGCACCGTTCTGCACGTCGACATGGACGCCTTCTATACGTCGGTGGAGCAACGCGACAATCCCGAGCTGCGTGGCAAGCCCGTTGTTGTCGGTGGCGGCAGCAATCGTGGCGTCGTCGTCGCCGCCAGTTACGATGCCCGCGAGTTCGGAGTTCGCTCCGCGATGCCCATGCGAGATGCTATGCGGCGATGCCCGGATCTTGTCCGGGTCGCGCCACGCATGTCTCTCTACCAGGCCGTCTCCGAGGACATTTTCGTAATCTTCCGCGAGTTCACGCCCGTCGTCGAAGGCCTGTCGCTCGATGAAGCATTTCTTGATGTAACCGCAAGCCGTGTATTGCATGGATCGGGACCTGAGATTGCTGCACGTATCAAGCAGGTCATTGCTGAGCGAACGCAACTGACCGCATCTGTTGGCGTCGCCGAGAACAAGCTCGTCGCAAAAATCGCGTCGGACCTCGACAAGCCAGATGGCCTCGTCGTCATTACGCAGACGACGTGCCGCAAAATGCTCGATCCCCTGCCGGTATCGGTAATACCCGGCATCGGCCCGCGAACTCTGGGCCGCTTGCACCAGGTCGACATTCGTACAGTCGCCGATTTACGCTGCGCTCCAGATCGCGACCTGGAGCCGATCTTCGGACGTTTTGCGGGACGAACCCGCGAACGTGCGGCGGGCATTGACAATCGACCGGTGGTCGCAGCGCGTGTTGAAAAGTCGATCAGCAGCGAGGAAACCTATGCCGTAGATCTCAGTGATCGTGGCGAAATGGAACGCGAATTGTTGCGGCTCTCGGAAATCACGGCGCGTCGCCTCCGCAAGGCGACGCTGCACGCCGGAACTATTCGAATCAAGATACGACAGTCCGACTTCAAGACCTTTAGCCGGCAAATAAGCCTGCGGCCACCGGTCAACAACACGGATCAGATCTTCCAGGTCGCCCGTGAATTGCTAGCACGCTGGCTTGCAAGCAACCCCGACGTCAGCATTCGACTTCTCGGTGTCGGCGGCAGCAATCTCTCTCCGGCTGAGCAGCGCGACCTGTTCTCCGATGTGCCGGGGCCAGCCGCGAGCTGGGTTGATCTGGCCGTCGACGAGATTCGCGATCGCTTTGGAACGACCTCGGTCAGCCGCGCGAGGACCCTGGACAAGCCCCGATCAGAGGTCCCTTAGGTTAGAATTGGGCATTGGTCAGCGGCGAAGAATAATGTACACCAACTTTTTTGGTCTTAACGAAAAACCGTTCTCGATAACGCCCGATCCGCGTTATTTGTTCATGAGCGAACGCCATGGCGAGGCGCTTGCGCACCTGGTATATGGTGTTACTGAAAGTGGTGGCTTCATTCAGCTTACGGGTGAGGTCGGCACTGGCAAGACCACTCTCGTGCGAACATTGCTGTTGAATCGCATGCCCTCGAATGCCGATGTCGCTGTCGTATTGAATCCGCAATTGTCCGCGTCTGAGTTTCTTGAGACGATTTGCGAAGAACTTGGCATCGCTGTACCCAAACGCAAAGGCAGCATCAAGGCGTTGATTGACGCGCTGAATCGACATCTCCTCAACGCCCATGCTGATGGACGCCGTACGATTCTAATCGTTGACGAGGCGCAAAATTTAGCTCCCGACGTGCTCGAAGAGATCCGGCTGTTGACGAACCTGGAAACAACAAAACAGAAGTTGCTGCAGATTATTCTCATCGGCCAACCTGAACTTCGTGAAGTTCTTGCACGCACCGATTTGAGACAACTCGCACAGCGCATTACTGGTCGCTACCATCTCGAGCCGCTGTCTCGTGAGGAGACGGATCAATATATAGAGCACCGCCTGAAGGTTGCCGGCGCGCTCGGCGAAGTCTTTGATGCCAGCGCCAAACGCGAGGTGTTTCGCTTGTCGAAGGGCGTACCGAGATTGATCAATGTAATTTGCGACAGGGCGTTGCTCGGCGCATACAGTCTCGGCAACCGCTTCGTGAATCGTCAACTGATCCGTCGTGCCGCAGCCGAGGTATCCGGTGAACCTGCCCTCCGGTCCCGGTGGCGTTGGATCGCGGCAACGTTCTGCATCGCGGCAACCATTGTCATCGCTGGTGGCCTGTGGTCAAACCTGCAAGACCGCCAGGAGTTGGGTGAAATAGTTGCACCGGTCGAGGCCGCATCGATCAACGTATCGATGCCCAGCCTTGACGCGGCTGCGAGCAATCCAGACCTAGAGGTGTCGCTAGCCGAGCAGCTCGAGCTCACTCAGGACATGACGACAAAGGGCTCAGCGCTCGCCATTTTGTTTGATCTCTGGGGCATCGATTATCCTGGCACCGAACACCCGGTATGTGCCCAAGCGCAAGCCGCGGGTTTCAGTTGTCTCCGCCAGAGAGGTTCCTGGAGCGGACTCAAGCAACTCGATCGGCCCGCAGTACTGACGCTCACCGACAGTTACGGGGATACTCATCATGTCGTATTGACAGCGATCGAGGGCGACAACGCCAGACTGTCGATCGGCGGCGTTACAGTTAGTCACCCGGTTGATATCATTTCCGGCATGTGGTTCGGCCAGTACCAATTGTTGTGGCGACCACCGAATGGCGACTCGGTCGCATTGCGCCAGGGCTCGCGTGGACCCAATGTCGTGTGGCTGCGCAAGAGCCTCGCTGCTATCGATGCCCGGTATCGCGCCGAGCCTTTCGATTCCGACTTTTTTGACGACAGTCTTACACAACAGGTTCGCAATTTTCAGCGAGATCATCGGCTCGATGTAGATGGCCTGGCTGGCCATCAGACGCAAATAATTATTAATTCGCTCCTCGCACCGAACGGCACACCACGTCTGACAACACCGCGACTAGCGCAGGAGTAGCGTATGTCATTTATTCTTGATGCCTTGAAGAAATCTGAAACTGAGCGTCAGCAGCAAGGATCTGCGGAGTTTTCGAGCGTACCGTCCAGCACTGACGATCCAAGGCCAACTCGATGGCTGTGGATGCTCGCTGCCTTGCTTGGATTTAACCTGGCCGTTTTGCTGGGCCTGGTTTTCATTCTCAACGAGCCTCCGGAGGCGCCGGCACCAGTTGGGCTCACAACCGACACTGCGGCGGTCGATGCGGCGCTCGCAACGAGCACACCAAGCTTTGTCGAGCAAGTTGCGAAGGTCCGGGAAAGGCAAACACCGGCGCCCATTTTACCAACGCCGTCGACGACGCCATCACGAATCCCGACCATCGATGAACTACGCCTCAATGGAACGCTGCAACTGGCAGAGCTGCACATAGATATTCATGTCTACAGCGAAGTGGCGGACGAGCGGTTTGTCTTCATCAACATGGTCAAGCACCGCGAACAATCGCAGCTTAACGAAGGGCCTGTCGTCGCCGAAATTACGCTTGACGGCGTCATTCTCGAACATCATGGCTTGACTTTCCTGTTGCCGCGCGAATAGCCGACCGTCGAGATTCGACGCACTTGGGAAGCGCGGCTGGCAACTACCTGTACGGCGACGTCCTCGCAAACGCACTTGTCTCCGGCATTTACCGTGTTATTAACGATCAGGATTTTCTCAATAAAATCAATGTTTTTCCGGTTGCCGATGGCGATACGGGTACGAATCTCAGCCTGTCTCTCGGGGCTGCACTCACGTTCTTGAACAGCCCACAAGAGCAACACCTCGGTACCTTACTCGCCGTATTCGCTGATACCTTGCTCGATAGTGCGCGGGGAAATTCCGGGGCGATAGTTGCGCAATTTTTTCAGGGCATGAGCGATTCAGCCGGTAACTTGACGCGTTTTACGACGGTTACATTCAGCACAGCGGTTAGCCATGGCAGTGACTATGCGCATACCGCTTTATCAGATCCGCAGGACGGAACGATTCTCTCGGTTATTAGTGCATTAAAGGAATCGATAGCGTCTCAGCTTGCCCAGGATCAGGACGCTGATTTATCGACCGTCTTGCACGACGCAATGCCCAGGGTGGAAATCGCGCTAGCCAACACGACGCAACAGCTTGACGTATTACGCAAAGCTGGTGTCGTCGACGCCGGCGCCAAGGGTTTCTTCGAGTTGTTCAAGGGAATGAGTGATTATATTAACTATGGAACGGTTGTCGACGAGCCCGACCTGACAGCGATACACAGCAACGCACGAGACGTCGCAATCATCGAATCGGGCGAAAATTGCGAATACCGATACTGTACCGAGTGCATCGTTACCGGGACAGACATCGATCGGCGCAAGCTCAGGGAAGCGCTTGCGGCGCTTGGTGAGTCACTCGTACTCGCCGGTACCAAGCGCAAGGCGAAAATACATATTCATGTCAACGAGCCAGGCACAGTATTTGCGGTCAGCCGTCAATACGGTGTTGTCAGTGCCGAAAAAGTCGATGACATGC
>JADFKA010000284.1 GCA_022565135.1 Pseudomonadota bacterium | reverse complement strand
CGCTGCATCGATGATGGTCTCGACCTGTTCAGCGTCGAGAATTTCAAGCGGCGCATAGGGATTGACAACGTCCTGCCACGGCAGTTGGTGGATCGCGTTTGCTACCCGTTTCTTACGATGGCTACGTCTTGCCATGCAGCGATTCCAGAAACTCGTGCCGCCACTGTTCGGTCTGCACGACTTGGTTGAAACAGTAGATGTGATGTCCTGCGATATTATAGAACGGGTCTGCGAGAAAGGGTGCCAGGTCAAACAGCAGCTCGTCCGGCCGGTAGGTCTTGTACTTCATCAGACGCATTGCGATCCTGCCGCGTTTGCGAAGATATCGCAGTGAATCGCCGACGCCGATGCGCAGCGATGTCGTGATGAGAGCACTGCGCTCGGAGACGCCCGGCAGCCCGAGCCACGCCGGCAGTGTGACACCCGCGTCGCGGATGACGTGAAACCACTCGTCCAGTGCGCCGGCATTGAAACACATCTGGGTGACGAGGTAATGGGAAAATTCCTGCTTCTTGAGCAGTTGTTCGAGCATCACATCGTCGGCAACAGAAGGATGACCTTCGGGATGCGTCGCGACACCGATCTCGGTGAACTTGTGATCGAACTCAGATATCGCACGCAGCAATTCGAGGGCGCTTGAATAGTCGCCGATCGCTTTGTCGGCATCGCCGCCGGGCACGAAGATGCTGGTGATCGGCAAGTCGTCGAGATGTTTCAATATCTCTCGCAGATGCGCCTTATCCCTGACCATTTTTGCGGCGATATGTGGCACCACTTTAAAACCCCTGTGCGCCAGCCGCTCGGACATATCGAGAGTCATGTCCACGCCTTTCGTCGGCGAGCAGGTAATAGCGATATAGGAATTCGGCTCGAGGACGTCGAGCTTTGACTCGACAGTGGCGGTCGGAAAAATCTCCATGTAGGCTTCGCGTATCGTGTGCGCGAGTACTTTGCGCAGATCTTCGTTCAGGTCACTCTCCTGCGTCATTTGCGAATTCCTGCTGGGTGAATAGGCAAGCGCTTCCTGCGCTTATGTTCCTATGATGACCTGATGACCATCATCTTGTCGATCTGCATGTCTTCCATAGTGTACGGAATGCCGCCAACGCCAAGCCCGGATTCGCGCAGGCCGGCGAACGGCATGACGTCGTCACGAAACGCCGTATGATCATTGATTATTACGGAAGATGCGTCGAGCTTTCTGTACAGATCGCTTGCGAGATCGATGTCATTGCAGAAAACGGCTGCCTGAAACGCTACGGGCAAGTCATTGGCCTGTGCGACGGCGCTATCGACATCGTCGTAAGCGTAAATGCAGACAACGGGTCCGAATATCTCTAAGGTGCTGACCCGCACGTTCGTGGGAGGATTCAAAAGCACGGTGGGCGCATAACAGCTGTCTGAGATTTTATTGCCGCCACAGAGCAGCTTGGCGCCAGCCGCAACCGCTTCGTCCACCCACTGGGCAACACGATCGACCTCCGCAGTGCGAATCAATGGCCCGACTTCTGTCGCGGGCTCTTCTGGTGCGCCGACAATCAGTTTTGTCGCCTTCTCTGCCAGCGCAGACGCAAAAGCGGCGGCCTCGGACTTCGGTACGTACACTCGCTGTACCGATACGCACACCTGCCCGGCATGATAGAAGCCGCCTTTTAGAACCGCGGCGAGAGCTGCATCGCGATTGTACGGTGGGGCAATGATCAACGGCGCGGAGCCGCCATGTTCGAGCGCACAGCGCGTGCCGGGCGCCAGTTTTGAGCGCAACATCCAGCCGACGCGAGCGCTACCGATGAAGCTGAAAAAACCCACGCGTGAATCGGTAACAAGTTTTTCAGAAGTATCTCGATCGCCCGTTATGACGACCTGGCACCAGGCATCGGGCAATCCTGCTTCTCGCAGTATCTCGACGAATCGAATACACGACAGCGGAGTATCGGCCGCGGGTTTTACGATGACCGGGCAACCGCTCGCCACGGCAGGACCGACCTGGTGAACGATGAGGTTCAATGGGTGATTGAACGCGCTGACCGCAACTACGACGCCAACCGGTTCTTTCTGTGTGAATGCGATGCGACCGGTCGTCGCCGGTGTTTTTCCAAGTGGGATTACTGAACCCGAGTGCGATCGCAAAGTTTCCGCACAGAGATGCACGCCATCGATAGCCCGCACGACCTCAACCCTGGAGTCGGTGTAAGGTTTGCCACCTTCGCTCGCGGCGAGCAGCGTCAGCGCTTCGATCTGCCCCTGCATGATGGACGCCGTTTTGTTTAAAATCTCGAGACGTTGCGGCACGGGCAACCAGCTGTCACGGTCTCGAAACAACGCGTGCGCTGTGGCTAGCGCGTCATCCACATGATCTACGTTACTGGTCGGAACAGAAGCCAGTTCGCGGCCGTCGAACGGCGACAAGACTGCCAGCGTGCCGCTTGCGGGGCGGCTGGTCTCGAGCATCAGATCGCCCATTGGATCTCGCCTAGCTTTTTGGTGAGCAACTGGTTCTCACGGTAATCGATCGGAATGACAACGAGGCTTGGTCCCGATTCCTCAAGCGCCATTTTCAGCGTGCCCGCAAGATCAGCGGCGTTATTGACGTAGTGACCGTTCCAGCCGAAGGACTGCGCCAGCAACTGCCAATCGGGATTGCCAAACGCGAGATCCGTGTGCCGCCCAAAGTGGGTTTCCTGTTTCCAGGCGATCAACCCATACTCGTGGTCTTCCCAGACCATGACGGTGATATTGCTGCCGATGCGCACGGCGGTTTCCATTTCCTGAACATTCATCAGGAATCCGGCATCGCCGGCGATCGCGAGTATGTGCCGATCCGGGTGCACGATGTTGGCTGCGATCGCGCCGGGCAGGGCAAACCCCATCGAGCAGAAGCCGTTCGGTATCA
>JADFKA010000283.1 GCA_022565135.1 Pseudomonadota bacterium | reverse complement strand
GGCCGTCGGTATCGGCATCGGCGTGTATTTTTCTGGTGGCGAAACGACAGCACCGATCGACGACCTCGACATGCCCTATGTAAAGACGACCACTGATGCGGCTGTACCCGGCGCGTTCTCGCGCGGCCTGCAAGTCCACCTGCGTGACACGCAGCGAAATATCGCGGCGACGCCAGTTGCGACCGATGCAGACCGAACCTTGCTGATCATGCAGATCATTCAGCAAAACCGTGTTTTTGAGCGCGCGGCTGACCGGCACAATTCTCAAGGTCTGGCCAGAGTGCTGCGTGCGTTCGAACCAATCCTGTTGCGCCTCGCCGCCGATGACATCGCACCTGAAGATGCGGTAGCACTGCGCAGACAGTTGGCGTTTGAACTAAAAGTCATGCTAACCAAACTTGAGCGTGACACATCCAACGACTTACATTCGACATAAATGAGGAACGTGAATATGTACTACCGTTCAAGAATCATATTTATGCTGCTGGCCCTTTTTGCGACCGGTACAGGTGTCGCGCAGACTAGCGTGTCTGATGTCACAGATGTGACTGACGTGACGAGAGAAAAAGAAGAGCTCAAACTCGCTGCGCTCGCGGCACTGATGATGGCTCCGTCAGAACGCGCATTACCGATTGTCAAGAAAGTTCTGCACGGAAATAACAGCGACGACCTAAAAGAGGGCGCACTTTTCATCCTGAGCCAGATCGACCTGCCAGAAGCGCAGGCGCTGCTGGTCGAAATAGCGCGCGACGGCGACAGCGAATTTCGCCTTGAAGCCATTCGCATGATTGGCATCGGTGGCTATGACGATACGCTCTCCGTATTGTCCTCCCTCTACAATTCGGGCGACGCGGATATGAAAGAAGCGGTACTCGAGGCCTATTTGATTTCTGGAAACAGCGAGGCTGTGTACGAGCTTGCCGCAAACACCGACGACGAAGAGGCCTTTGAAGAAGCTGTCAATATTCTGGGCGCAATGGGGGCACGTGATGAGCTCAGAAAGCTCCGCGATCGAGATGGCATGTCGGAAGCGCTTATCGGCGCCTTCGCAATATCCGGTGACGCTGAGACACTTCGTGAAATCGCCCTGGATGGCAGTAATGCGGAGCGGCAGGCGCACGCCATCGAGGCCCTTGGCATCGTTGGCGGCAGCGAGGTCAGTGCCACGCTTGTTGAAATCTATAGCGGCTCGGCTTCAGGAGAAATTAAGAAAACCGCATTGCACGGCCTGTTGATTTCCGGCTACGACGAAGGCGTGTTGCAACTGTATCGCGAAAGTCAGGATATGGGCGAGAAGCGTGAGCTGCTCGAAGTACTGGTTATTATGGGTAGCGATGAGATTTACGACCTAATCGACGATGCGTTTTCGGGAACACGATAATGAACTGGATCATTCGCATGCGCGGCCTCGCCGCGTTAGCACTGATGGTCATCGCGTTTCTCGGCAACGAGTCGATCGCTTCGGGGCAATTGGATCTTGTCGGTGACGGCTGGCATACATGGCGCGCACCGGCAGTCGAGCAAGCGGCGGATTTGTGTTGCTTTCGCTGGACCGGTGCGGGCGCACGCAAGCGCACCTGCGATCTCGATCGCAGTCGCGGCAATTACGGCGCCATCGACGGATACTCGCACTACTCGGCTGAAGTGCAGATCTACGCGCTGATGCAATTGGGCATACCCAAGAAGATCACCGTGTTCAACCCACAATGTTCAGTCTCGACCGATACCAAGATCAACGATCACGGACTCCTGGACCAGAACGTCAGCATTAGCTGGCTGCGGCAATACATCAAGCCTCACTCACGAATTAGCTCGGACGTCCTCCATGCAATCTCTGCTCACGGAGGAGATAGCTCGCTCAAGATCCTGGTTGCGGTTGTCGACTCAGACAACGACAACAGCCTTCGAGCGGAAGCCATTTTCTGGCTCGTGCAGTCGGATTCCGATGCCGCGGTCGAATACATTGATCGGCTACTGACAGGTACGTAATAAAATTTAGGAATGCGCAATAACTCACGAAACGCAAAAAGACGCCTTTGAGGCCATGAATATTTTGACAGAACAGATTGTTCAATGCCCTTATTGTGGTGAGAACATCGATTTATTGGTCGACCAATCAGTTCCTCAGCAAACCTACGTCGAGGATTGTCAGGTCTGTTGTCGACCTATTAATTTCGATGTCGCAGTCGACCCCGATGGCAGCATTGAAATAAAGCTGACGAATGAAAACGAATGACTGGAGCGTGGTTTAAAAAATACTGTTTGGACGCTGCTTTTCTCGTAGATCTTGATAGCAATGCTTTATATGACAATGCACGCAACCGTTCGATGATGAGATGTTCAGACGATCGCGTCAAACTGCTTGAGGCTGACGCTGCCTTTGACGACATCCGATTTTTGGCTTGAAGGTCTGAGGGCGATATCTACGTACTTGACAGCCTGATGATCAGGGTAATCGTGCCCGATCGACGATCATAGACTCCTGGAACAGGACGTCAGCATTAGTGGGTCGTTGAACGATCAGATGTGGGTATGCGGTCGCAATGCTCATGCGCTGCTTTTTATGGCAAACTAACACGAATCCCGTGAAACACCGTGACTCAGTCTGAACAACACCCCATCTCTTATCCATACGCTCGCGATTTTCTACCTCTGTCCAGTCACCTGTGATGAGTGCCTCGGCTTCGAGTTCCTCAAGCGTTGGTCGCGACGTGCAACCGACCAGCAGACACAGAGCTATAATACTGACGAGTTTCATACGCTTTTCGACATCATTATCTCGAATCAGTTCCAGATCAAGGCGTTCGGATAGCGGTTGATCCCGTCAATGTTCGACACTAAAAAGTCAGCTAGCTCCGAATATCTTCGCACCCGATATGCGTTCCGCGATTGTAGACCTTCATAGATGACAAGG
>JADFKA010000282.1 GCA_022565135.1 Pseudomonadota bacterium | reverse complement strand
GACAACTACGACATTGCCACCGACGCCGATTTCATAGAAGTCAGCGGATCGACACAAGCCGTCATTACAGCCGCTGACCGGGGCTGGAAGTTTACGCTTCCGATCGACCAAATGGTGCTATCCAATTCCGCGGTATTCAATGACGAGATATTCTTTGTCGGATTCGCACCGGATACCGTGGCTGCGGACGATTGTACTGTCAGAGTCGGAAGAAACTTCCTGTACCGGGTAAGCCTTTTAAATGGTGATCCGATCGTCAGTGATATTAGTACTGTTGTAGATGCGAACGCAGACAGCGAACGAGTCACCGAACTGCAGCAGGGCGGCATCGCTCCAGCACCGCAATTTCTGTTCCCGAGCCCGGATCCCGACTGCGTGGGTGACGCATGCATTCAGCCGCCACTTGGCTGTATCGGTGTCGAGTGCTTCGACCCGGGATTTCAGAACAACCCGGTGCGTACACTTTGGACCCAGGATGGTATTGAATGATGTTGCGTAATAGCCTTCGACACATGCGTGGCGTAACGTTGCTCGAACTGATGATCGTTGTTGTGATCCTCGGCATCCTGACGGCGATCGCATTTCCCAATTATCGCGATTTCATCGCCCGTGCAAAGCGGACAGAGGCAAAAGCTATTCTGCTGGAGATTGCTCAAAACGAGGAGCGTTTCTACCTGCAGAATAATCGCTACGGCACCATGGCCGAGCTCGGATATGCCGATCCTCTGATTACGGACACCGGCTCGTACTCGGTTACCATAAACGCCCCCGACGCGAATAATTTCACTGCAGTTGCTGATTACTTGATAGGGGACAGTGAGGCCGACAAGTGTGTAAGTTTCAACATCGACGGACGCGGCATCAAGGGATCGGGGCCCGAGACCGACTGCTGGACACGAACCCGATAAATCCTCCATGGCTGTAGGAGCCCGCCGTACTAATAGAATAGTGGACCAACCATTTGGTAAAGAGCTAGCGATCGGACCGGGCGATATCTACAGCGGGCTCCTACAGTGCTTTTTTCTTGCGTCCCGTTAATAAAAACGCATCGATAATCAACAATGCCGCACCGACAGAGATTGCAGCATCGGCGACGTTAAATGAAGGGAATGCCCAGTTGCCGAACCAGACCTGGAAGAAATCCGTGACGTAGCCCAATCGCAGTCGGTCGATCAAATTGCCGACTGCCCCGCCCAATACCAGCGACAGGCCTGCCATCAGTACGATCGGCCCTTCCATGCGAATGCGCCATAGCCAGTGCGCAATGAATCCGCTGACTGCTGTGGCCAGGGTCACGAAAAACCAACGCTGCCAGCCCGACGCGCCCGCAAGAAAACTGAACGCGGCGCCGGAGTTCCGCTGGTGAGTCAGATTAATGAATGAATTGATTGGCACCTTACCGTATAGCGGCACCCATTCTACGATCGCCCACTTGGTCACCTGATCAGCCGCGACCACCAGCAGGGCGACGCTTATCCATGCGATGTAACGGTGTATCCGGGGGTCCGCTTCTTCAGTCACGTTGGCGCTCATCAAGTCGTGTTGGCGGCGAGTATCGATCTCGCATTGTCGGCGTCACGATGCATCTGTGCAACCAGATCGTCCACTTTGTCGTATTTCTCTTCATTGCGCAGGCGCTCGATGAAATCGACATGAATATACTCCCCGTAAATCTCCTCATCGAAATCAAAGATATGCACCTCTAGCAACGGTTCAGTACCGTCGAATGTTGGTCTTATACCAACACTGGCAACCGCATCCTTCGGACCGCCAGGCAAGCCGTCGACGCGAACCGCAAAAATGCCCATGACGGCGCTTTGACGTCGCCGCAAGTCGACGTTGGCTGTCGGATAGCCGAGTGATCTGCCAACTTTGTCGCCCAGCATGACTTTACCGGACATGCGGTACGGCCTGCCAAGCAAAGCTGTTGCTCGCCGCAGGTTTCCGCCCCAGAGCGCGTCGCGTATAGCGGTACTGCTGACACGAGATCCATCAATATCAATGCTGCCAACCTGCTCCACGGCGTAGTCCAGCGCACGGCCAGCTCGTCGCAGGTGATCGATAGTACCTTCGCGCTTGCTCGCGAATTTAAAGTCGTCGCCGACGACAATGTGCCTGGCGCAAAGTCCATGTATCAAAATTCGGCGAATAAACGCGTCGGCAGTAATGTCGCGCATTTGCGCATCAAATCGCGGGCAATAGAAGAGATCGATTCCGTGTGCATCGAGGGCGTCAAATTTTTCACGAAATCGCATCAGTCTTGCTGGCGGGCTCGCCGCTGCAAAAAACTCCCTGGGTGTCGGCTCGAAACTCATGACGACGGATGGCACGCCATGTTTTTGTGATGCAGCGATCACACGATTAAGTAGTTGTACATGGCCGAGATGCAGACCGTCGTAAGCGCCGATCGTAACGGCACTACCGTTTTTAAGCTCGTCGAAGGGCAAGTCAGTCAGGTGCCGTACCAATCGCATATCATGTTGACCTGATAGTGAAATTCGCAGGACGCAGGCCGAGTGAGAACAATACGAGAAAGTAGCTACTGGCACCGGCGACAACGCAAAGAGCCAGCCAAGCAACTCGATCCAAAGAATCGACGCCAAGCCACCAGTACAAGGGTCGACTGAGCAGGTAGAGAATTGCCCACATCACCAGGTTCGCGACAGTCACCTGGAACAGCAGTTTCTTCCAACCGGCGGAGTGCACCAAGACCCCGTCTCGCCGCAGACCTCGATACAGCAGCCATGCGTTGAGCAGCGCCGCCACTGAAATCGCAAGTGCGAGGCCCGCGTGGGTGCCGGCGAATCCGATCGAGGTCAGGTACCAGGCCAATGACACGCTCAAGACGAAATTAACGGCCAGGGCGATGAGTCCAATCCGTACCGGCGTCTTCGTATCTTCGCGCGCGAAATAG
>JADFKA010000281.1 GCA_022565135.1 Pseudomonadota bacterium | reverse complement strand
CCCGTCAATCATCTCTGGATTGGCACATTTCACGGCCTCGCCCATCGCCTGCTGCGTCGCCATTGGCGCGAAGCTGGCCTGCCGCTGAATTTCCAGATAATCGATGCCGACGATCAGCTTCGCCTGATCAAGCGGTTGCTAAAAAATCTCGAGATCGATGACAGCCGCTGGATTCCCCGCGAAATTCAGTATTTTATCAATGCTCAAAAAGACGAGGGGCTGCGCCCGAAACACCTCGACGATGACGGTGATCCCAATCGCCGGCAAATGATTGCACTTTACAAGGCCTACGAGGAGATATGTGAGCGAGGCGGGCTCGTCGATTTCGCAGAGCTGCTATTGCGTGCGCACGAACTCTGGCGCGACAACGCCGAGCTTCTGGCGCACTATCAGCGCCGTTTCTCGCACCTCCTAATTGACGAATTTCAGGATACCAACGCGATTCAATATGCCTGGCTACGCTTACTTGCCGGAAAAACGGTTATACCCTTCGCGGTAGGCGATGACGATCAATCGATCTATCGTTGGCGTGGCGCGCGTGTTGAGCATATCCATCAATTTCAGAAGGACTTCCCAGGTACGGTCGTCGTCAAGCTCGAGCAGAACTACCGCTCGACCGCAACGATTCTTAAAGCCGCAAACGCGCTGATCGCGAACAATAATTCTCGAATTGGAAAAAACCTCTGGACAGACGGCGTCGATGGCGAGCCGATTAAGGTCTATGCCGCCTATAACGAACGCGACGAGGCTGATTTCATCGTCGGTCGGTTGCGTGACTGGATAGACCACGGCAATCTTCGCGCCGATGCGGCCGTGCTGTATCGCTCTAACGCTCAATCACGTGTGCTCGAGGAGGGATTGATGAACGCCGGCATTCCGTACCGTGTTTACGGCGGCCTGCGGTTCTTCGAGCGTGCCGAAATCAAGGACGCACTAGCGTACCTGCGACTGGTTTCAAACCGTGATGACGATGCTTCGTTTGAGCGCATCATCAATCGTCCGACTCGTGGTATCGGCGCACGCACGGTGGAATCGATGCTCGCCTATGCCCGTGCGAACAACTGTTCTTTGTGGCGTGCGGCTGGCGCCGTCGCCAACGATGAGCTAAATGCACGAGCAGCTAACGCCGTCCTCTCGTTTCTGCACCTGATTGAGAAAATGGCGCGTGATGCGGCTGATCTTGACCTCTCACAACAAATCGACCTCGCTATTCACGCCAGTGATCTCATCAATTTCTTCAGGAAAGATAAAGGTGAAAAAGGTGAGACTCGCGTTGAAAATCTACTCGAACTCGTCAGCGCTGGCAAAAGCTTCGAACCAGGCCTTGCCGATGAAATGTCGCTTGTCGATGAATTCCTGTCGCATGCGGCGCTCGAGGCCGGCGAAGGGCAGGCCGATGCCTGGGAAGATTGTGTACAGTTGATGACGATGCACTCGGCGAAGGGTCTGGAATTTCCGCTGGTCTTTATGTCGGGCATGGAGGACGGCCTGTTCCCACATCAGCGCTCGATCGCCGACCCAAGCGGCCTCGAAGAGGAGCGCCGGCTTTGCTATGTCGGCATCACACGTACCATGCAGATACTGTATGTAACTTATGCCGAGCAGCGCCGATTGCATGGCATGGACAAATCGTCGCACCCATCACGATTTATCGCCGAAATTCCTGACGAGTTTGTGGAGGAGATCCGGCCACGTGTGCAGGTGTCGCGCCGTTTATTATCACCGGGCCGTCGAGTGACGTCCAAAGCCACGGAAGCTGAACTTGGGATACGACTCGGGCAGCGCGTTCGCCACGGCAAGTTCGGTGATGGTGTTATCCTCAATTGCGAAGGGCAGGGAGCGCACGCGAGGGTTGAGGTCAATTTTGAAACAGCCGGCACAAAATGGCTCGTTCTAAGCTATGCAAATCTCGATCTGATGTAAACTATCGGCCCTGAGGTAGCATCGTTTGCTGCTCTCCGAGGCCAACAAGAATAATGAAGATTCTAATTCTCGGCGCTGGTCAGGTTGGCGCTTCTGCCGCTTACCACCTGTCGCGCGAAGAGACCAACGAAGTAACCGTCGTTGACAAACGAGCCGACGTTTTGCGTGAACTGCAGGACCGACTCGATATTCGAACCGTTGTCGGACATGCTGCGTATCCCGAGGTCCTGGAGCGCGCTGGCGCCAACGACGTCGATATCATAGTTGCACTCACTGACACCGATGAAACCAATATGATTGCGTGCCAGGTTGCTTATACGATGTTCCACACGCCAACCAAAATTGCTCGCATTCGCTCTGCCGAGTACATGAACTCAAAACACCTGTTCTCTCAGGATGCGATCCCCATCGATGTCCGCATTAGTCCCGAACAACTGGTCTGCGAATACATTGAACAACTTATTCTCTACCCGGGTGCCTCGCAAGTGCTCGATTTTGCCGACGGCCGCATCCGCCTGGTTGGCGCCAGGGCTGATCGTGATGGCCTGCTTGTCGGACAGCGTATTGCGACGCTCAAGGAGCACATCCCAAATTCAGAGGCTCGCATCGCCGCAATATATCGTAACGGCAAGCCACTGGTGCCCGATGGCGATACCGTCATTCAGGAAAATGACGAAGTCTTCTTTATCTCCGACCGCAAGGATATACGTGTTTTCATGAGTGAGATGCGCCGCCTTGAGGACCCGGTACGCCGCGTTGTTATCGCTGGAGGCGGCAACATCGGGGTTCGACTTGCTCTGGCACTCGAACACACGAATCAGGTCAAAATCATCGAGCGCAATCCTGAACGCGCAAGGCACATTTCGGAGCAATTGAACAAGGCCATCGTGCTTGTCGGCGACGCCGCCGACGAGGAATTATTACTTGAGGAGAATATCGACAGCGTTGACGTCTTTTGTGCACTGACAAACTCCGAGGAGGCCAACATCCTGAGTTCAATGCTT
>JADFKA010000280.1 GCA_022565135.1 Pseudomonadota bacterium | reverse complement strand
AGCCAGCAAGGTGAGAGTCACGGCGGCATATACACGGTCGACTTCGAACAGCAGACGGGTGAGCAGCACGTCGACTGGAATACGAGCAATATTAATTTCGACGGCAGGGGCGCGGATCGAGGCCTGCGCGGCATCACCTTCGATGGCGACGATATCTACGTTGCCGCCAGCGACGAGCTGTTTTGCTACGACCAAAAATTTGCGGTCAAAAAATCATATCGCAATCGCTATCTGAAACACTGCCACGAGATCATACGCAAGGATCGCTACATATTCCTGACGTCCACGGGCTTCGACAGTCTGCTCGGCTTCAATCTCGATACCCAACAATTCGATTGGGGGTTTCGACTGCTCAGACAGTATGAGCGATGGGCCGGGTACACTTTCGACCCGCGTAAGAACATGGGGCCGCGTGCCGAGAATGACTTTCACATCAATATGGTGCACGCCGACGGCACCGGCATCTATTTTTGCGGCCTGCACATCAAGGCGGTGCTGCACCTGACAAAGGACTGGGAGGTGACCGAATACTGCAGTCTGCCTGTTGGTGCACACAATGGTCGACCATCAGCCTCTACGATATCGGCTCCGCGCAAAAAGTCGCATCGGCCAATTTATTGATGGATATTCGCAATGCGATTCACGGCCTGGAAGTGTGGCCTTATCCCGATTAGAAAAGCACGAATAAAAAAGGCCGGGGATTTCCCGGCCTTTTCGTACTTCTTATTGAGAATTTGCAGAGCAGCTAACCACTCCAGCGTCTCATGACGCGTAGACCAAATTCCCTGAAGTGGGTGACAAATCGTTTCTGAAAGTGACCATGACCTTCGGCTAAATTGCCGAACGCCCAGTTCATCTGTGCCGTTGACGAGCCAATGTATTACGTGGCGCGTCCATCGCTGATGTTTTTGAGGAAGAAAGAGAGTTCCCAGTCGCTTTATTAATCTCGTAAGCTTCGCCGACTTTGAGCTGATGCGACTGTCCGTCGATCGTGAATCGCACTCGTGGGTTGGTCGTAATTGGCACATGGATTCGATGGCTACGGTGAAACGATTGATGACGATCAACGTGTGGTGTGATCTTCTTGCCAACGAGTAGTTTGGCCGCCATCGCACGAATAATGGTGCCGCCAGGCGGTTATAGCCGTGAAATAATGTCGTTCATCAGCGGTAGCGCGACATCTGACAAGCGTGGCCGCCCCGGTTCCTGGCTGACAACAATTTCCGGCCAGCGCTCGATGTCTACGAATACGAGCACGATGGACTTCGTGTCATGGTGAACCTCGAACTCTTCCTGGCGATATTTGTCTTCTTTCCATGCGGCATCGTCCTGCGCAAGTATCGCGTCTCGCAAAGCCGTACAGTCAACTGGACCGAGTTCGCGCAGAGTGGTGTCAATATTCATTCAACGGCCTCGTCCTCAGCGTAGCGGTGGATAATACCGCCATTACTAATGCCTGCCACGTTTTTCAATCTACTGGCGGCCGTTCGCGTGCAGACTGCGGTAATCTGTACGCGTGACTTTCGAGACACTACTCAACAGCAATGGGCCGATCCTGATTGACGGTGGCCTTGCGACACAGTGTGAGGCAATGGGCTGCTCCATTGGCGGAGATCTCTGGTCGGCTGAATTGTTGCAATCCAACCCGCGGGCATTGGTCGATGCACATCGCGCTTATCTGGATGCCGGTGCACGCATCATTATTTCGGCGAGTTACCAGGCGAGTAGAAGTGGATTCATGTCACTCGGCATGACAGAGAAGGAGGCTGATTCGTTGATTGTTGTTTCTGTCGATCTCGCCTTGCAGGCACGCGATGAGTATATGCACGACAATCCCTCGTCAGACAGCCCACTGATCGCGGCCAGTATCGGTCCCTATGGCGCGGTCATGCATGATGGGTCCGAGTACACAGGCGCGTACGGCGTGTCCAGAAGCGAACTCGAGGAATTTCATGGACTGCGGCTCGAGCTTCTCGATCAAAGCGATGCGGACCTGTTGGCCTGCGAAACCATTCCGTCGTTTGAAGAGGCGCAGATACTTGCCGAGATGTTGCGAGATGCACGCAGCCCTGCCTGGGTCAGCTTTTCCTGCCGCGACGGACTGTGCATCGGCGACGGTACCGCGGTAGCCGATGCGGTCAGCCTGTTTCGCGATCACTCGCGCGTGCTTGCGGTTGGCATCAATTGCACGGCGCCGCAATTCACGCTATCGCTTATCAATACGATCAAGGCATCGGTTCCCGACCGCTCGATTGTGGTCTACCCGAATTCAGGCGAGCGCTATGACGCGGTGAGCAAAACATGGTCTGGCAACGTCACGACAGACGACTGGGCCCGCTCAGCCAGGCAGTGGGTGGACGCCGGAGCAGACCTCATCGGTGGTTGTTGCCGCACTGGCCCGGCACAGATCAAGGCAATCGCCAACATCCTTTGACTACTGCATTACGACGCCCTTAGCTATCAGCGTCGAACGATGGCAAAGCAGCTTAACGTTAGTCGGCCTTGCGAAAAAACCATCGCAAGCAGTTAGGGTGAGGCGATGCTCGCACTGTGGGGCAGGTCACCTGAGTAGCAGATCAAACGGTTGAATCGCGCCGGCATGGCGCCAAGCGAACTCGACGATCTCGTCAGGGTTCTGCAGGAAATTATCGACGATGACGCAATCCTCGTCTGCGGTTATCGGTTGCCGCCGAATTTCTGCGTTCGAATTAATTCTAATTAGCGGTAAGGCCTCCACAATATCCACTTTAGAGCATACTCTTAGGTAGATTTGCGACTCTACCGAACCTTGCCGATGTTGTCATCGGCGGTACACGCTATGTCCTATCCCGACAGTTATTATGCGGCGACCGCGGTCGGCGCTGTTGAGCACCCACGGCTATCGGAGTCGATCCGTGCCGATGTGTGCGTCATCGGCGGCGGATTCACCGG
>JADFKA010000279.1 GCA_022565135.1 Pseudomonadota bacterium | reverse complement strand
CCCTTAACGACGCCGTAAAATTCCGCGTCCTCGGGAATATCGATAAGTTGCAAGTCACGGTTTTCAGCATAGAGGTATTTGACCGATGTGAAGAACCGCGGCACGTTTTTCGCGATGTCATAGGCAATGTCTCCGTCCCATTCGCGATATACATAGGCAACCACATCGGCTTGCTCGCCTGCGAATATTTCGGTCGCCTCTTCGAGCGGCTCGCCGCGACTCCAGACGCGCGAAGTACGTGCGTAGCCTGAATCCGTCAGGCTACCTTCGCCAAAGTCGGTACCGATGTATAATGTATCTTCGTCCACCCATATTGCCCTCGTCTTGGCTTCCTCAACCTGGAAGCCGTCGGCCACGAATTCGTGGTCTTCAACATCGAATTCACGGATGACCGTTGCATCCGCACCCCCGCGCGAAAGATCGAGCAGGCAACGACGATAATCGGGTCGCAAACATGTGGCACCCTTCCAGACCCAGTCCTCACCCTCTTCCTCGGCAAGCGCGTCGAGGTCGAGCAGGATCTCCCAGTCCGGATCGCCAGCGATGTAGTCATCGAGCGACGTGCGTCGCCACAAGCCGCGCCGATTGCTGGCATCCTTCCAGTAGTTGTAAATAAAGTCGCCACGCAGGGCGGGTGTCAGAATCTTTGCATTGGAATCGTAATTCTCGAGATTTTGCGCACGCAGGGGCTCATAGGTTGGCAACGCTTCGAGGTAAGCAAACGAGACTTCGTTTTGCTCCTCGACCCAGGCGAGCGCCTCCTCGCCCTGCACGTTTTCAAGCCAGAGATAGGGGTCTTCAGCCGTGTCTTTTTGCGTACAGCCGCCCAGAACTAACAGCGCCAGGGCTGCAGCAACAAATTTTCGCATCAGTCACATCACTTTCATTTTGCGGGGGCGAAAGTCTAGCACCCCGGCTGCATATACCAACGCCGCTATTCGTAACGACCAATTTCCGCTTCGATTAGCTGCGCTAGCGCAGCGGCTGAAAAACTGCTGTAGTGGCCGCCGAAGACCGTCGTCACGGGTAGTCGCCCAAGCCGTTTCAGGCTTGCTGCATAGTCTGCGGTGTCCTGAGGAGGAAAATCCCGCTTGTCCGGATCGATAAAAAGTGTCTCGCCACCAAACAGATACCCCGTCGCTGCTTCCCACAAGGCCAGGCTACCCGGCGACCGTCCGGGTATATGCATTACCTCAAGCTGGCGATTGCCAAGATCGATAATATCGCCGTCCTCAACAAGTTGCGTCGGCGCCGCGCCGGGCAACACGTAGTCTTCGAGTCGAAAACCGGCGCTCGGTACGGCCAGCAAACGATTCTCGATGCCGAGATAGTCCGATAAATCACGCAACTTGGGATGTGTCAGGGCCTCGGCCTCAAGCGCATGGCAGGCGCGCTCGTCAAAGCTGTAAAAACCGCAGGAATGGTCGAAGTTCGAGCACAGCGCAACCGCAAGCACCGGCCTTGGTGTCATTTCGGCAATCAGTGGCGCGAGCGGCACGATCCCGGTGCCGCTGTCAACGACCAGGTCACGCTCTGACCCTTGAACGAGCCAGACAGATCCGGCCCAATAAGGATCAATGTGGATCTCACGCAACCGCGTTATATCGCCCGGATAAGAATCAACGCTATACCAGGATTCGGCCACCGGTAAAGCCTCGTAGTCGACCGTCATGTCTGGACACCCCATTGGTCTGGCCTTTAAACTTTGAACCCGACAATATCAAAAAATCTGGCTCATATTGCCCGGGAGATACGCCGTGAAAAAATTTGCAGCTAAGGTACTGTGCGCGACAATTATTTTCTGTGCAGCCGCGAATGCTGTGGCAGATCGGGAAACCATTGCGATCATCGGCACGGGGGACCTTGGCGATTCTTTCGGTCTGAGTCTGGCCAAACTCGGCTACACGGTCATTTATGGCTCACGCACACCCGACAGCGACCGGGTCAAGGCAGTGGTTGCACTGACAGGACACGGTGCGACCGTCACGACTCAACAAGAGGCAGCACGCCGGGGCGATATCATATTCCTGCCAATCGGCTGGCCTGCAATGGCAACGGCCGCGCAAAGCCTGGGCAATCTTGACGGCAAGATCGTCGTAGACCCATCAATACCCTGGACGCAAGGTGACGACGGTTATCCTGAGTCCATGCTGGAGACCTCCAGCGCGGAAATGATCCAGCAATGGAACCCCGGTGCGAAGGTGGTCAAGGCGCTCGGCACGATGAGCTCCCTGCTTATCGATCACCCCGATACGGTCGACGGGCCTGTGACGATTCCGATCGCCTCGGATGACCGGGCCGCCAAGGAGCGGATCGCCCAACTGATCGACGAAATGGGCCTTGATCCAGTGGATTTTGGGCCACTCAGAATGGCCAGGACGATCGAAGTCCTGCAAATGATCTACCTGATTCCGTTAATGCAGCGACGCAGCACTGAATGGGAATTCGTCTTCCGACGCAACGCAGACTGGGCTTGCAAATGGGGAGATGACTGGAGCGTGGATGTCTTCGATGCAGATGATCTCGCCCAGATGCCCGACAAGCAGAAACCGCCGATCCCCTGCCAGTAGTCCGGGTGACGTAACGAAATATGGCATCCCCGCTCAATGATCCCAAGCTTGAGGCGCTGCTGGCTCGTCTGCATGCGCAAAGCGACACGCAAATCGACGCAACAGACGCGTATTACGAGAGACGAGAGCGAGAAGGAACATCGGACCCCGCAGACTACAATGATGACGAAACGCATCGCTTTCTCGCGGACAAGCTGGTAGCGCTAGACCGGGACAAGGCCGAGTTCTGCTACTTGCTCTGCCGGGCGCTGCGAGCGACGCGCATTGTCGAAGCCGGTACTTCGTTCGGCGTATCGACTATGTACCTGGCGGCCGCCGTGCGTGACCACCAGGTCGAAAACGGAGTGGTGCTCGGCACCGAGTACGAACC
>JADFKA010000278.1 GCA_022565135.1 Pseudomonadota bacterium | reverse complement strand
TTCGTCATCCTGCATGACCACAAGCGACCCTATGCCTTTGTCCGCCATCAGCTTTATCGCATCCAATACAGATTCTTCGGGCCCAATGGATATGATGTCTCGACCCTTCCCATCCAGCAGATGTTTCACTAGTTTCATTCTGCCTCCCCTAATGTCGCCTGGCGCGACTGACTGACCACAGGACCCGGCGAGACTTACAGGAATCGCCTGAGTTAGTTTAATTCTAGCAGCCGAGGCAAGACAGTGCGCACCGATCTGGTGCCCACTGAATCAAATGGTAATAAATTCAATAACTTGGGGACTGAATTCAGTCGTCTCGTTGAACGATCCCGCGAACGCGCGGCCGCGCCATTTGCCTGCAAAGTTGGCGATCAATTGTCCTGCCGCCGAAAGACTGACAGTCGCTGCTCAAGATCGGAGGATGAATACCAACGGCCGCGCAGCATGACGCCGTGGATGCGGCGCGTGTTGCCGATATCCTCGAGCGGATTGGCGTCAAGCAATACAAGGTCTGCATCGCGGCCAATCACCACGGTGCCAGTATTGGTGTCAAGAAATTTCGCCGCGGCGACCGTGCCTGTCCGCAACGCCTCGAATGGCGTCAAACCAGCTGCGACGAGCAAACGCAGTTCATGATGCAAAGAAAAGCCTGGTACATTGAACACCTGCGGCGCGTCGGATCCGAGCAACAGGCCCGCCCCGGCCTCATGCAACGCAAGTATCAACCGACGGCGAATTGCGATTGCCCGCAAAGCAATTTCAGCATTGAATCCACGCTCGCGCTCCTGTGTTTCTTTCGATCTGACCCACTGGTTTACGGTCGCCTCCGGCATGAAACGCATCTCCGGGCGGTTGCGCAATTCGGCGACTGACAGCGTAGAAACACGGTGCTCGAAGAGCGACTCGGTCGGTACATTCCAGGTACCCGCTGCGGCGGTCCGCGCTGCGATCTCGGTGATTCTTTCCTCAATCACCTGATCAGCGAGCAATACGTCGAAGAATCCACCGTAGCCACCAGAAGGATCGATATTGGCCGCTAACAACGCTACGAAATAACCGTCAAGATGATCGATCGTCGCGATACCTGCAGCGAGCGCATTGTCAACGCCAACCGCAACGGGCACATGCCCCGCGAAACGCATGCCGAGTTCGGTAGACACCGTGGCGATCGCCGCAAATTCATCCGGACTCAGCCCTGGATGAATTTTGATGAAGTCGTAGCCGGCCGCATGCTGGGCCCGAACTTTGCGCATTGCGTCAGCCGCGCCATTAACCGACTCGCCGTTCAGCGACGGCCCGGACGTAATCAGGCGTGGACCGAACGCGTCACCGTCAATCAGTTGCTGTCTCAGGGTTAGATGTGATCGACGACCAAGCATGCCGCGAATCGTCGTTACACCATTTGCGACAAACAACGTCATCACTCTGTCGAGATCTTGCGTTCCCACTTCGGGCACGTGTGCATGCATCTCGGCAAGACCGGGCATCAGGTAGCGATCCGTGCCATCGACGACCCAGGCATCTCCGGGAACGGGTATCGTGTCGACGTCTCCGATTTCCACAATCGACCCGTCTGTGACGATGACAGTTTGTTGAGTGACAATCGTGGCCGACGTCATCGGCACGACGTTTACATTGACAAAAGCCGTTGACGACGCCACGGCAGCATTAGCCGCCAGCACACAAGCAGCTATCAGGATCAGGCCCTGCATCGCTAATCGTGTCACGTATATCAGGATTTTATGCGAATCGATTCGAGTGTCTCCTGGCTCACATTGCCGCCGCAGACGACGACGGCAACTTTTTTGTCGGCAATATGCTCAGCACGGGCGAGCATGGCGGCGATCGCGACGCCCGCAGCACCCTCAATGACCTGATCGTGAGCATTGATGAACAGCCGCATGGCATTGGCTATCTCCTCCTCACTGACAAGAATAAACTCATCAATAAGTTCCCGGCAGAGTTCGAAAGTAATGGCATTCGCCTCGATGCCACCGGCTGTGCCGTCCGACAATGTCGGCTCGCTCGGCAAATCGACAATTTGTCCGGCCGCGATCGAATGCGCCATTATCGCTGACGCCTGCGGCTGACAACCATAGATTTGAATATCGGGATTGTGCGTCCGCAGGACGCTGCCAACACCGCTCACGAGGCCGCCGCCTCCTACCGCGATAAATACAGCATCGACATCGGGCAGCTGCTCGGCAATCTCGATGCCACAAGTGGCCTGACCCGCGATGACTTCAGCATCGTTATAAGGCGACAGGTAAACCATGCTGTTGCGCTGGGCGAACTCGCGAGCATGCTGCTCAGTTTCGAGTCCATCCGAGCCAAAGAACCGCACGTCGCCATCAAAACTACGAATCGCCTCAATTTTGACCGGTGACGTTCGCTCGGGCACGAAGATAACGCCATGGACATCAAGTTTCTGCATGGCGCAGGCCACCGCAGCACCGTGATTGCCGCTCGAGGCCGTAACACAGCCATTGCCGCACTGTGCAGCGGACAGCGTCATCAGACGATTGGTCGCGCCGCGCAATTTAAAAGATCCTGTGTGCTGCAGATTCTCGAGCTTCAGGTAGACATCAGCGCCCGTTTTACTGCTAAACAGGGGCGATTGCACCAGTGGTGTCTTACAGATGAAATCGTCGATGCGGGTGGCCGCGCGCCTGGCTGCCGCCACCACATGTTCAATTGAATCGCTCACAAACTCAGCTTGCGACAGCGAGGGGTCACTGGCAAGCCGTGATTTGACAATAAAGATGGCGGCTTACGCTAATTCATTGACACGCTTCTAAACGCTGTGCAACGATGGCTATTCGCATGACAAAGGCACACCTGTCGAAAGGCGGGGTCGCAAAACTTCCGGTCTACGGGCTCGTCCTATGACAGCGGGGTTGCCAACACGATCTGCTCGCCGCCATCGTGGCGATGCATCCTT
>JADFKA010000012.1 GCA_022565135.1 Pseudomonadota bacterium | reverse complement strand
CCGTCCTCGCCAGGCAGGCGAAAAGTCCACTTCCATTGTTGGCCGATAGCTTCGATTTCAATTGCGTTTTCGGGGGGTACGACAAACTTTGCCCAGACAATCAATCCGGGCGCCAGCATCGCAGCGACAAATATCGTTGTTATGACGGTGAGCCAGATTTCCAGTTTCTTGTTTTCGGGTTCGTAGTCAGCCTTGATGCCTTCGCGATGGCGATAGCGAAAAATCGCGTAGGCCATGAACAGGTTAACAGCGACAAAAACGAATCCCGTAACCCAGAAAGTGATATCGACGGTAAGATCGATTGCGCCCCAATTCGAAGCAATTGGCGTAAACGTCCACGGACTGACGAAGTGAAAGACAAGCGAACCTAAAACCAAAAGAATCAATACAATTGCTAGTGGCATTTGTTATGCATCCTTTAATAATCGTGATCGTCACGGTTGATCGTCAACGCATCGGAATCCAGCCTGCCGGTGCTATCTAGGTAGTCAGCCTGCCTATTCCAAGGCGGAGAATAGAGGATTCAGTTACCGATTTCCACAGCTTAGACTGTCCCGTATCTGTATTATCGACACGGCGGAGGAGAAGTTGAATGCTGGAAGCAGTTTTCCTGTTTTGCACGGATGCTGGTGCCGGACCAGACGGCAAGCTCAACATTCACGGCATATTCAATGAACTGAATGCACCGGACTTTCCGGCGCGTCAGGACAGGATAGTGCTGGTTGGCATCGTAGAATGGCCGCACGAGTTGGCCGGGCGAATTCCATTTACCGTAGATTTAACCGATCCCGAGGGCAAGTCGATCTTCTCCATCGAAGGTCATACCGATGTGGAGGCGCGGCCAAAATCAAAGGCGCCGGCGAAAACGCATTTGATTCTGCCGCTCGAAAAAGTGATGTTTCCGGTGCCGGGGCACTATCGGGTTCGGATCAATATCAACGGCACCGAATTGGCAGGTCCGTCCATGCACCTGATACGGTCATGAATGACCACCAGTAAACTGCCCCGCGATTAGTCACCGGCCGCCGGGTGTTCCAGCGTGGCGATGTAGGCGGCAACGGCACGTACCCGCTCATCCGATTCGAGCATCTGCGACATGATGCGCATCTGGGCGCCGTAGATATCGCTTCGATGGGTACCGCGAATTCCCTTCTTGAAGTTCTCAAGTTGGCGGACGATATACCAGTCGTGTTGCTTGGACAGGCGCGGCGCATCCAGGGCCTGTGCCCCCTGACCGTATTCTCCGTGGCAGGGAATGCAGGTTTCATACGCCTGCTTACCCAATTCGATATCGCCGTCGATTGTCGGCGGGGGATCGGGCAATTCCAGGCTCGAAATGTATGCGACGACGTCCGCGATGGCCTGATCATCGGCTAAGACCATCGCCATAGGCCGCATTTGTGCGCCAAACGTGTCGTCCGGATGGGCGCCACGAATGCCGGCCCTGAAGTTTTTCAATTGGCGGGTCATGTACCAGGGATCCTGGCCGGCGTTAGCCGGGGCGTTAAGTGCGGCCGTGCCTTCGGCATTCGCGCCGTGACAGGCAGCGCAAATGGCATACAGTGTTTTGCCTTTCTCGGCATCGCCAGCCGCTTCGACAACAGGTCCATAGCCAAGAGCAACAAACAACAATAGTAATGAAGGGATGAGTGTCTTCATGATTCGTTTCGGTGCGCCTCAGGGCGATTTAAGCGAGACCAAACCTACCGAAGTCACCGCCGCGGTGCAATTGAAATTTGTAGTTTGCCCGGCTTCCGGGCAAACTCTTGCCCCAAATAGAGGGATCGAAATTTGTCTATCTCTGTTCTTGATGCGCTACAGCCCGCGAAGAAGCCAGCCTTGCTTGTGCTTGTGCTTGTGCTTGGACTGTTTGTCGGCGCATGGGTACACGGCAAATATTTTTCCGATCGAAGTCCGATTCAACCGATTGATTTCAGTCACAGAATACATGCCACGGAAAATGAGATTCCGTGCCAGCACTGCCACATCTATGCCGAGCGGACGCCGGTTGCCGGCGTACCCAGCGTCAGCAAATGTATGGGGTGTCACAATTCCGTGCCGAGCGTTCGCGAAAGTCCGGAGATCCTGAAACTGGCCGCTTATTGGGAAAATCGTGAACCGATACCGTGGATTAAAGTTTACGATCTTCCTGACTATGTTCACTTTACGCATAAGCGGCACATCAAGGCAGGCCTCGCGTGCCAGGAATGTCACGGTCCCGTAGAGACGATGGATCGTATTACCCGTGTAGCGACGATGAGAATGCCGTGGTGCGTCGATTGCCACACGGAAAGAGAAGTAGAACATGGTCGCGATTGCTGGACTTGCCATAAATAGCTATGTCAAAAATTAGCCGTAGAGACTTGTTGCAATATATAGGGGCTGGAGGCATCGGCGTCGCTGGTGGCGTTCTTTATGGCGAGGGAGTGCAGCGAAAAGTTGAGTTGCTGATCCCACAGGTGATTCCGCCGGAAGATTATTCGCCGGGAGTTGCGACCTGGTACAACACAGTCTGCAATCAGTGTTCCGCCGGTTGTGGAATCTCCGTGCGTATACGCGAGGGCAAAGCAAAAAAGATCGAAGGTAATCCCGTACATCCGGTCAGTCGGGGTCGACTGTGCGCAAGGGGGCAAGCCGGATTGAATGTTTTATACAATCCCGATCGCATCAGAACGCCGTTGCAGAGCGCGGATCGAGGCTCCGAAAACACCGCAGAGATAAGCTGGGACGACGCGCTTACGACGATAGGCAGTCGCATCGGCCGACTTAAAATCGAGGGCAATGCCGGTCGCATCAGGCTGCTGACGGGTCGAACCAGGGGCCATCTCGACGAACTGTTTGCACAGTTTATGAACTTGCTGGGATCAGAACATTACCAGCAATACGATTTTACGTATCCGTCGGCGCTTGCGGCCGCCAACAAGACGTCGTTCGGTACGGACGTCTTGCCGTACTACGATATAGAAAATGCCGATTTTCTGCTGTCGTTCGGAGCTGACTATTTAGGTACCTGGCTCTCTCCGGTTCACTACAGCCTCGCGTACGGAAATCTGCGCCAGGGCCGACAGGGCCAACGCGGCAAGACGGTGCAGATCGAGCCGCGAATGTCGCTAAGTGGCGCCGCCGCCGATGAATGGATTGCGGCGCGACCGGGCACGGAGGGCTTGTTCGCCTTGGGGATAGCCCATGTGCTGGTAAGTTCAGGCAGCTATACCGGTAATGACAGGGACGAGTGGTCAAGTGCATTGCAGGCGTATTCGCCGTCTATGGTGTCTGCCGAGACCGAAGTCAGCGAAGACACGATCGTGCGCATCGCTGAGGAATTCGGCGCGAGTACGGCTAGTCTCGCAATCGCCGGTGGCGCGACTGCAGCGGGTACAAATGCCGTGGCCAGTGTCGTCGCGGTCAACGCACTAAATCATCTTGCCGGCAATCTGGGCAAACCGGGCGGGGTAATTTTAAATTCTGCACAGGCGTTCCCAGCAGCGGCGGGTTCCAGTCCGGCGGGCCTACAGGGAGCACTCGACCTCGTCGCGGCCATGCAAGCTGGCGACGTAGAAGTATTGCTCGTGCACGATACCAATCCCGTATTTTCTCTGCCGCATAACGTCGGGTTCCGGCAAGCGATGGAAAATGTTCCGCTTATCGTCGCATTGTCAAGCTTCCACGATGAGACGACGGCGATGGCAGATTTCATCCTGCCCACCAACACGTACCTGGAATCCTGGGGCGACGATGTGCCGGACCCCGGTGTGGGCTTCCCGGTAACCTCGTTATCCCAGCCAGTCGTGGCGCCGTTGTATGACACGCTCCCCGTTGGCGACATCATACTGTCACTGGCGCGGCAAATTGGCGGCGAACTGCCGATACACATGCCCTGGGCCTCGATGGAAGAGTTCATCAAGGATCGCTGGCGTGAAGAATATGATGAGCGCATGTCTGAGGGGCAAGATCAGAATTTTGAGGCATTTTGGCAAGCAGTACTCGAAGCCGGAGTGTGGGGGCAGCCTGGTGCGGCCGCTGGCGGGCAACCCGAGTCTTCGAGTTCGCCGACGATTGCTGCAATCGCGGACCCGGTATCGAAGTTTGCCGGCGACGAGACGGACTATCCGTTTGTGCTGCATCCGTATCTGACCGCAACTTTCCTGGACGGCCGGGGCGCCAATCTGCCGTGGTTGCAGGAACTGCCCGACCCGATGACCAGCGTCGTGTATGGATCCTGGGCCGAGCTAAACCCGGTCACGGCCGACGAGTTGGGCATCGAAGAGGGAGACGTGCTGGAGATAGAGTCACCGGCCGGCTCAATTCGTGTTCCAGCATTCATTTTCCCGGCAATCAGGCCTGGCGTAGTCGCCGTACCGATCGGCCAGGGACATACGTCTTATGGTCGTTACGCCAGCGACCGGGGAATCAATCCGATTCACATAGTCGCGACGCTCATGGACAAGCAGTCCGGCGATCTGGCATGGGCGGCGACGCGCGTGAAAGTTACTAACACCGGCGAACGTCTGCGGATCGTCAAGACCGACGGTGTAACCCGTACCCTGGGCCGCCAGATCCTCGGGCCCGGTAACGATCATGGGTGATATGGAGTAGAGATTTGAGCACATTCGTTGAAAAACTAAGGCAATACAGTAAACCGGGTTATTACGACGAATTCGATTATCACTGGACGATGACGATCGACCTGGATCGCTGCACGGGTTGTGAGGCTTGTGTCGTTGCCTGCCAGGCCGAAAACAATCTGCCCATCGTCGGTGAAGAGCGCTTCGCCCAGAGCCGCGAGATCAAGTGGATCCGTATCGAGCGCTACTGGGAGGGCGAGTACCCCAACATCAAGATGGGATTTATCCCGATGCTTTGCCAGCATTGCGACGATGCGCCTTGTGAGACCGCCTGCCCGGTGTATGCGACATATCATAATCAGGACGGACTGAACACACAGATTTATAACCGTTGCATCGGTACTCGAACCTGTGCTGTTTACTGCCCTTATGAGGTTCGTTATTTCAACTGGTTCACCTACACCTGGGATGAGCCGCTGGAGCAACAATTAAACCCGGATGTCAGCGTGCGCGAAAAGGGTGTCATGGAGAAATGCACTTTCTGCATTCAGCGTATTCGCATTGCCAAAGACAACGCCAAGGATGACGACCGACGCCGGGTTCGCGACGGCGAGGTCGTTCCCGCCTGCGTTCAGAGTTGTCCGACCGAGGCCATGTTGTTTGGTAATAGCAAAGATCCGGAAGCCAAGGTGTCGAAGATGATGAAAAACACCCGGGGCTATACGGTTTTAGAAGAACTCAATACAACACCGTCGATCGTTTACTTGAAAAAAGTACACGCCTGATTCGATAACAGTTTCAAGTTTGTCCAGCGGAGCAGAACCACAAACGATGTTTGATCACGGACAGCCAAGTTACGCGGAAGTCAACAAGGACATCCTCTCCACGATGCTGGAGACCGGCCCCAAGTACTGGATGTTGTTGGGTATGACAATGAGTGTGGCGGGGATCTGCTTCTTCATGCCGTGGATCTATCAGCTGTTCGTGGGTGTGGGTGCCGCCGGCATGAATCACAATGCAGTCTGGGGCAGCTATCTGTCCAACTTCATATTCTGGATCGGTTTGAGCCACTCCGGCACGTTGCTGTCGGCGGTGCTGCATATCACCAACAGTCCCTGGCGTAAGTCGATTTATCGCAGTGCAGAGGCCATGACGCTGTTCTCGCTGATGACGGCAACATTGTTTGTCATGGTGCATCTCGGTAGGGTGTGGTTCGTCCACTGGAGCTTCCCGATTCCTAATCAGATGGGCTTGTGGCCAAACTTCCGGTCGCCCCTGATGTTCGACGTTATGGCTATCACGACCTACCTGACCGCCAGTTCGATTTTCATCTACATGGGATCGGTGCCTGATTTTGCCGCGGTTCGCGACGCGAGCACGGGACTGAGACGCCGTCTTTATACGATCTTTTCCTTCGGCTGGCGCGGCACGGCCAGGGAGTGGCACACGCTTGGATGGGCCTATACCTTCTTTGCCGTCTTTGTCATTCCGCTGGCGGTATCCGTGCACAGCATCGTGTCCTGGGATTTTGCGCTGTCAGCCGTACCCGGATTTCACCACACGATCTTCGCTCCCTATTTCGTCTGCGGTGCCATTTATTCTGGCACGGCGGGCATCGTGACCGTGATGTATTGCCTGCGGAAGTTTCTTGGATTCGAGCGTTACATCGGCCAGGTGCATCTCGACAGTCTCGGCAAACTTCTGATCACGTTGTCGCTGATATGGAGTTACATTAACATTCTTGAGCTCTTCACCACCTGGTTCGGTGGGACATCGTTTGAACTCGAGGCATTGAGCTTCAGGCTGACCGGGTTCTATGCGCCGCTCTACTGGGAGATGCTTATATTCTGCGCGTTCGTGCCATTGTTGATGCTATTCAAGAAGATTCGCTGGTCGTGGAACAAGATGTTATTGATTTCCATCCTGATCAACATCGGCATGCTCACCGAGAGATTCATCATCGTAGCCACATCGCAGCCACGAAAATTCCTGCCGGACTCGTTTGGCTATTACGTCCCGAGCTGGATTGAAATCTCGATCTCGGTCGGCTCGTTCGCGATCTTCGTAACCTTATTCCTGATCTTCATAAAATGGGTACCGGCAATATCGATTTATGAGGTCAAGGAAACGCTCAAGCCCCTCCGGAGGAATGTCTGATGGCCATTCTGGGGTCCTTTGCATTCGAGGAAGATTTTCTCGGCGCCGCAAGGAAATTGAAGTCATCGGGTTTCGATAAACTATCGCTACTGTCACCGCTTCCCCTCGAAGAGGCGCAGGAGATAATGGGACTCGAAAAGTCGCCTGTCAGGCATTTTTCCCTGGCTGGCGCCATCTTCGGGGCCATAGCCGGATTTGCGATGGCGGTCGCTACCTCCCTGGTGTTCATACTGCCGACCGGCGGCAGGGCCATCATCACTGTACCGCCGTTTCTCATTATCACCTATGAGATGACGATACTGTTCGGCGTTCTGTTCACGCTGCTGGGATTTCACTTCGTCTCCGGTCTGCCAGCATGGCGTGACAAACCGTACCTGACATCAGCAGGTATCGATCGATTCGTCGTCATCGTGGAAGGCGCTGCGGCAGATCAGGTGGCCAGGGCTGAAGCCATCATCAGAGACGCCGGGGCAGACGAGATCAGGCATGTGGAGGAAGATCAATGAAAAGCTCGCAATTTCGTGACCTGGCGTGCGTAATATTTCTTATGACAATACCGGGTTCTGCATTGACGCTGCCCTGGGATAAAGACATGCAGGACCAGCCATCGCTGAAGCCCCAGGATTCGGTGTTCTCAGTAAACCGCTCGTCGGTACCCGTCGGTGGCAAAGACCGCTTTTCGCCACCGGAAAACGTCATCGAGCTGGTGCTGGCACGGTTGGAGGCAGGACGAACCCTGATCAACCCAGTCCCGAAGTCGCCCGAGTCGCTGGGTCGTGGACGGCAAATGTATCAACTGCACTGTCAGGTCTGTCACGGTGAGCAAGGCCGGGGCGACGGGCCGGTGGGTCTGAAGTTCGTGCCCCAGCCCATGGAGCTAAACCTCGACTATGTGCAACTGCAGCCTGATGGGCAACTTTTTTATACGATCAGTCACGGCAGTATTGCGATGCCGTTTTATCGCAACGCAATGTCGCAGCAAGATCGATGGCACCTGGTCAATTACATCACGGAAGTTTTTGGTGAATCATGATCGATGTAAGCAAAACATGAACACGATTTTCGAAATTGCAAATGGCGATTAATCCGCAGTCACAACGGGGCAGTATCGCGTTAAATGTGTTGATCGCGATATTCCTTGTGGGCGTCGCCACCCTGGTTTTGACTGTGTCTAGCGCAGACGCTGGGCCGAATTTTCCGTTGTTCACCGTCTCGTTTCTGTTCCTGCTTGGCATCAGCCAGGTCGGCGTCGTGTTTACGGCGATGCTCCGCATCGTTGAGGCCGATTGGGGCAAACCCTGGTATCGATTGGCCGAACTTTCGACGTTGGCCTATTTTCCATTCGCGATCGTCGGCTTTCTACTGATCATTTACTTTGCACGCGATGAACTTTTTTACTGGCTGCATGCGGCGCCCGAAGAACACCTGAATCCCTGGTTGGACATTAACTGGCTTGTGATCAGAAACCTCGGCGGATTATTGTTGTTTTATGGCCTGGCGGCATTCTATGCCAGGAAAAGTCTGCAAGTTGACATGGCCAGCGGCGATGCAGCATTGGCTATTGATCACGACAAGGTCGAGGCTCAACTGTACAAGCTCTCACCAATCATGATAATTGCGTTTATTGCGTGCAATACTTTCATCGCCTGGGATTTCGCAATGATGATAATCCCGCACTGGCACAGCAGCGTGTTCCCGATTCATTACTGGTTCGGCAATATGTTCGCGGGATTTGCCGCGATGATTGCGATCACGGCTGTGATGCGGCGGGTAGATGGCGGCGCGCATTTCGGACCTTATCAGATCAAGAGCCTGGGAATGCTGGTTACTGCGTTCACCCTGCTGTGGCTGTACTTCTTCTGGGCACAATTCTTTGTGATGTGGTTTGGTAACCTGCCGCATGAAACTGAGCCTTTGTGGCGACAGATGTACGGTCATTATGCGCCGTATTTCTGGACCATGTTCATAGGCTGTTTTGCACTGCCATTAGTCGCTTTCATATTTGCCATCGTCAAGCGATCAGTATTTGCTATGTGCGTCATCGCCGTGTCTATCAATGTAGGGCTTTGGATGAACAAGTACCTGATGATCATGCCGGTCATGTCGCCCGACAATCGACCATTTGATCATTGGGTCGACATCGCGTTGGCGCTTGGACTCCTGGCGGGCTTTCTGGCAACGATAGTGATCCTGGCAAGGCGTTTGCCCTTGTACTCAAAATGGGAGATGAGTCGCGAGTCGTAGTGATAAAGGCGATTCTGTCATCTCCTAGTTAACAAAGCCGAAGCAATATGGCTTGGGGATCTCGCAAATCAACGAACCTACGGAGCCGAGCGAACCTTTACCGACCGGTAATGCCCTGGTTAATACCGGCGCAGTTATCGCTGTGCTCATGGGGGTTCCGTGTTTCTTCATCGGTGTTTATGGCGTTGCCGGCGTTGTTACCGGAGAACAGTTAGTTGCAGGATTTTTTGGTGCCATATGGAGCTACATGGCAGTAGTCGGCGCGTACGAGTTGAACCGACGCAGATTCAACTGGTCTCGCGGCAGCAATCACAGCGACCAACACCTGCTTGCAGGGACAATCGCTGTAGCGATTGGCCTCGCCATCAGTGGCGCAATACATGAAACAATGCCCGTGCTCGCGATGATTCCAGCGCTCGCGGCCATGAAGCAGGCCAGCGACGGGCACGACACCAAAACCCTGTCATGGATCCACGGTGGCTTGCTGGCCGCCGGTCTCGGTGTCGGCATCTGGTTTTATAGAGATGGAATAATCGGCCAAACCTTATTGCAGATAGTCGTGGAACTGCCATAAGTCTCTATACGTCACCTGAACCGGATCGCCTTTTTCTTGTCGAATTATCCCAATAAGGTCTGCGACTAGCGGACTACCAACAACCTGCTAGTGGATAATCATGAAGTGCGTCTATAGTTTGCTGGCCTGCGTGGCGGCAGTAAGCCCTGTTATTGCGGACGACAACGGTCCGTTTCGATTTGCCGAAGAGTTTCCGCATGTGCAGTTCATCGCTCACGAATTCACGCTTTACGTGATGAACAGTTCACGCATCGCGTACATCGATCGCTCGCGGCATTTCATCAAAAATAACCTGGCCGAGTTTCAAAGAATCGTGGCGACAGGCATCGATTCGGACGGCAATGAACTAGGTGCAGGTGAGGTCGCGTCCTACCAGCGCATCATTGACGATGCGGACGCCATCGTGGTGTTGCCATCACCCCATGCGTTTAATGTACCGCTGCGAGCCTGGGCGGCAACGCTCCGTGCCGTGAACGACCTTGACTACTCAATACTCGTGCCGGGTCATGGCGACATTCAAACCGATACAGCGTACGTAGACCTGGTCATTGAAGTGGCTGAGTCAATTGCCGATCAGCGTGATGCCTTGCTGGCTGATGGCATGAGCAACGAAGACGTTCAGCAGGCGCTGGATTTTTCGGCGTTCGAAGATCAATTCACGCATGGCGATGAGTACACCAAGGAATACTACGCTGCGTGGTTCGAAGGGCCGTTTCGTGCGGCGGCGATCAAGGCGTTGACGGGGACGCCGATGGTCGATATCGAGCTGGCTGAGGAAGTGCCGTTCGACAATGAGCGCTGGCAGTTCAATGCGGCTAAAGCTGAGGTTGTTGAGTATCTCGGTCAGCAAGCGCTGTTGTTGCAAGGCGGTGTCGCAATACTCCCGGACCTGGAGATGCAGAATGGCGTCGTCGAATTCGACGTCGCTGTCTCTGCGGCACGCGGGTTCGCCGGGCTGATGTTTCGACTACAGGATACGAATAATTTCGAGCATTTCTACATTCGTCCGCACCAGTCAGACAATCCTGATGCGAATCAATACACACCGGTTTTCAATGGAGTTAGTGCATGGCAGCTATACTACGGGGCCGGTTACGCTGCGCCGGTCAAGTATCGATTCGATGCATGGATGCACGTCAAGATTGTATTTGCAGGCACAAAGGCCGAGATCTACATAGATTCAGATGAGCCGGTACTGCACGTTCACGATCTAAAAAGAGAAATTACGCCGGGGCGTGTTGGCGTCAATGTGGCGAACTTCGCACCAGCGTATTTTGCTAATTTCAAAGTGTCGGCACTAGCTGACGCTTACGAGCTACCACATCGCATCGCTGATGATGAGCAAACACCAGCAGGTCTTGTTACTTCGTGGTTGGTGTCGGATGCATTTGATGGCGACCTGTTGGCGGGGTCCTCTACGCTCGACAGAAAGCTGCAAAGTGAACGTACATGGACCGAGCTTTGGACAGAAAGCAACGGTGTCGCCAACCTGGCTCGTGTTCAGGGTTTGGTGCAGGGCAAGGACACAGTCTTTGCCGGGTTAGTGCTCACTTCGGACAGGGACCAGCTGAAGGAACTGGTGTTTGGTTACAGTGATGCGGCCCGCGTCTATCTGAACGGTGCTCTTATATAGTAAGGGTAACAACGCGTATCAATCGCGGGATTATCGCTACCTGGGCACGATCGGCCTGTTTGATGCCATCATGTTGCCACTTGCAGTCGGTGACAATGAGCTCTGGATCGCTGTGTCCGAGGCCTTCGGTGGATGGGAGTGATGGCAGAAATACCGGATCGTGATGGGCTCACTATGCGCGAAGCCCACAGATAGCGTTGATTGCCAAGATTCACCTTGACTCACCTCCGGCACGTCGGTTAAATACCCCGCTCTTCGGAGAGCCTAATATCGGGGCCAGCGCAGCGCGGCCAGTGTAGCGGGGTCGCGTAGCGACAAGGTAAGCTAGGACTGAAAATCCGCGTCCAGAATAGTTAGCCAAGTTGAGGGCCGGTGTAGCGGGGTCGCGTAGCGACAAGGTAAGCTAGGACTGAAAATCCACGTCCAGAATAGTTAGCCAAGTTGAGGGCCAGGTAGCTCAGTTGGTAGAGCAGCGGACTGAAAATCCGCGTGTCGGTGGTTCGATTCCGCCCCTGGCCACCATTCTTGATTCGACTATTCGCAGACCCACTCGCCGCTATCTTTGGAGCAGTAGTCCGGCGGGCCGCGGTGTTCCCAGAGTTCAATCAGGCCGCTACCCTCGGCGCGATCCAGAAAATGCTGCGTCTTGCGGTAGCCGGTGACAGGCAGGAATACGCCCCAGTTTTCCAGAATTTCGGCATCCGACCAGGCCGTGGTCGGCGGGCCATAAGAGTCGATGGCCTCTATGTACAGATCCATATAGCCAAAAACGAGGTAGTGAGTACCAGCCCAGACGGCGTCAGAGGCAATCTCAGCGTTAGCTGCTCGATACTCGACCCATTCCTTCAGAGCTGAGCGCCCCGTTTCGGGATCTCGCATGTCGGCAACGAATGCTTCAATGCTCGGTCTACGGAAGTAGTCTTCGTCGAACCACGGTGTGAGTACCCGAATCGCTTCCTCGTCGTTGCCGGCGGCCAGCGAAGCCCTGAATATCGTACTCATCCCCGCGCCGACATAGCCTGGATCCAGTTCAGCAGATTTTCGTGCAGCCTGTAGCGCTTCTGCGTCACGTCCCTGGGCATACAACACCTGCGACAAACGCCACCAGGCATTTGAGGAGAGAGGATCCAGCGCCAGTACTTCCCGATGCAATTTCTCTGCTTCGGTCAAGTATCCGGATATGGCCAAATCGAAGGCGTAGCTATCGAGTGCGAGCACGCTGCGATCGGACTGGACCAGGGTTTCCATCGCATCGAGCTCGATTATCCAGCTCCAGTTCGTTGGGTGCGCTATCCTTGCGAGTGAAGTCGCGCCGGGCAAGCTTGGATCAATGGCCAATGCTTTGGTCGCGGCTTCGTAAACGCTGGCCCGAGCAACATCGGTGGGGACATACCAACCCGCATTCATCCAGTGAAATAACGCCTTTAGTTCATAAGCTTTTGCGAACTGCGGGTCGAGCGCCGTTGCCCGATCAAGCGCTTCTATGCCTCTTGGAAGATCTCCATCATTCTGGAAAGCGGCGAACGCGACGGCTTCCAGATACAGCGCATAGGCTTCCGGATTGTTTGTGAGTCTTTTTGCTTTCGGTGTTAGGTGTAGTGCAAGCGCCTGTGTGATGGCGCCTGCAACCTGGTCCTGGATTTCGAATATATCGGCCAACTCCTTGTCGTAGGTGTCGGACCAGATGTGAAAGCCGTCCGCGACATTGATGAGCTGTGCCGTTACCCGTACGCGCTCGCCTGATCGTCGTACCGACCCTTCAAGTACTTTCGTAACGCCCAGAGCCGCGCCGATTTCCCTGAGGTCTTCGTTTCTACCCTTAAACGCAAACGATGAAGTGCGACCCGCGACCTTTAGGTCTTGATTCTTTGCCAGCAGGTTCAGGAGTTCTTCTGTCAGTCCGTCTGCAAAGTAATCGCTGTCGTCGGACATGTTTACGAACGGCAAGACGGCGATTGACTGCACCATGTCCGGTGCGCTCGTCGGTTGATCGCTAGCAAACTTGTCGAAAGCGAAGTATGCCAGTCCGACTGCAAGAACCCCGATAATCAGGAAGTCGAGCTTGCGGCCAGTTTGCGATGTAGTTGATTCACTTCGATCGACATCTTGCTCGCGCTTGATGCCGTCGGGAGTAATCTCAAATGCCCAGGCGAAAAACAGAGCCAAGGGCAGACCAAGCAGCAGGAGCACAATAAACGATTTAAGCACCCAGTCAGGTGCCCCGAAATTTTCAAACGCGAACTCGGCGATCTGGGCGAGCACCCAGCCGATCACCGCGTAGGCAAAGCCGACTCTAACCACGTTCCGTCGTTTCAGTTCAGCGAAGAAGGACATTCTTATTATTGGCTCCGCCGGAAAGGGCTCAATCATACCGGCAAAAAGAGGAAGAAATGGGGTCGAACCGCATTATTTTGATAAGTCGATTCGACCCCGCTTCCACCGATAATTCTGGTGCCCAAATTGGTGCCCAAACCAGCGTCACCTAACGTCACTCAAGAGTACCTACCGGAGCTCGAATTCAGCGGTTTACGTTCTGTTAGGTCACCTTGGGTCATGCTGGATAGCGAAATCTGTTCACTGAAAATCGGCGTGTCGGTGGTTCGATCCGCCCCTGGCCACCATTTCAAATCAGTACGTTAGGTCGAATCAGGCCTCATCACAAAGCCACCGATTCGCCTCAGGTGCCCATTTGGTGCCCACTTCGGCGGGGGTCAGGATGCAAGCCTGTCGCTCAAAAGGATATTGGTCAGGTGATGAGCGACCTGCCGAGTCGGGGTGAAAATCTCGTGTCGGAGAATGTAAGTCCTGCCTGTTGGCAGCGCGTCAAATAACTGCGATATTATTCGGCCCGCATTAGAGAATCGCCCCATGAGTATTTCCGTCTACGATCAAAGTATCGCCCGCATGAGTCATATGCTGCAAAACCTGGACAATATTGTTTCCAAGGCCGAAGCCTACGCCGAAGCAAATGATATTGAACCCTCGGCACTGTTACAGGCGCGCCTGTTTCCGACTATGCGAAACTTTATCTTCCA
>JADFKA010000011.1 GCA_022565135.1 Pseudomonadota bacterium | reverse complement strand
CGTCGCGCACCAGCCAATACCACCGGCATCGATGCCGCCCACGCTGCTGCCAATGCTCCAGAAATAATCCGAACCGTAACCAGTCCAGTCACCGATGCGTCGGTAGGTTTCCTTGATGTGCGGGTTAAACGGCTGCATCCAGCGATGCCCCCAGGCCAGCCGCATCGGCATCATGTCGTTGCGATCGAGGTGCGCGGACGCGCTGAATCCGCCCTCACATTGCAAATGTGTTTTGTGCGTGGTGACACCCAACTGGATATTGACCTGCATCGCCTCCATGTAGCCTTTGATGTAGCGGTCGAAGCTGCCCGTCTGCGCGTTAATGATGTCAATCTTGACGCAGCGGTCGAAATCGTTGTATTCGCCAGAAGTTCCTGTATCCCGATCGACCAACCAATACTCGTCGGGCATCTTGTTGCCGTAATATTCTTCGAAGGCTTCGATCGCGAGGGTGCCGAGCACAGTACCACCCCGGGTTTTCACGTAGGTCGGATGATTGGGCGCAAGCTCGTCCAGACGCTGGCGCGACAGGGTGGTGCCGAAAGCACGCAGAACAGCGTCGGGTGGGCGGGCGTTTATTCGAATCCAGTTGCCTGCTGGAATCTGCCGGGCCCGCGCCTGGATGGCCTTCTCGACAACGGCAACGAGTTGTTCAGGGTCGTGCTCCATCCGGATACGGATTTCGAGCATTTCCGGAATGCTCTTGACTACCCAGTCGAAGTCGAGGGTATGCTCATAAAGGTGGTTGTGGGTATCAATCAATCCCGGGATGACAGAGTTACCCTTGGCATCGATCACCTCTGTCCAGTCGGCAATCAATGCCTTGATCTCGGCATTGCTGCCGACGGCGAGAATCCTATCGCCACGAATCGCGATCGCTTCAGCAATCGTGACCTTGTCGGGATCATCATTATCGGCTGTGATGACCTGGCCATTAATGATAATTGTCTCAGCATAGGGCGATGTGCCCGCGCCGGCGTTACTGCTAAGAAAAAGCGCAGCCAGTAAGCACAAAAATCGGCCGCGATACGTGCGAGTGACGCAAAGAATCAGTTTCTGCATGCTTGCCCCTCATTAACCGGTCACCTGGATTGGGTGATACCTGCTGCGACCGTGCCCGTCAATATACTCGGATTCACTGTGCAGACGAAGGACTGGACGGCTGAGTTAATTACGCGTGTAAATATTGAGAATGTAAGTTAATTTCGTCTTTGGATTATCGGCCACATACACTGATCGCGGCCCTGCCAATTTGCGAGGAGAGTGCCATGATGATTGCCCGGCGAAGCGTTTCTTTTCGTCACCCAATACAGTTATTGCTTATTGGAATGGCGACGCTGGCAGCACTCAGTACGGTCGATGCACAGGCTGAGGAATTTACACTGGTAACGACGGAGATGCTGGAAAGCCCGGATCCTTCTGACTGGTTGATGCTCGGCCGGACTTATGACGAGCAGCGTTTCAGTCCGTTGGATCAGGTTAACAAGTCGAACGTCAGGCATTTGCGAATGGTGTGGACTCGCGGTTTGCCGGCCGGTACTGAATCGACCATACCGATCGTCTACGACGGTGTGTTGTATGTTGTGTCGCCCATCAATTCCGTGCTGGCCCTCGACGCCACGACCGGTGACCTGATCTGGGAATACGCGCGGGAAACGGGCCCGGAGATCGCGCTGCAGCTTGCGACGATCAGTTCCAAGTCCCTCGCTATCTATCACGACATGATTTACTACACATCGCCGGACGGCTATCTCGTGGCGCTCGATGTTCGCGACGGCAGCGTTCGTTGGGAAGTCGAATCCTATGTCCGTTACTCGGGCGCCAAGAATACGTCGGCGCCCATTGTCGTCGAAGGCAAGGTGATCACGGCCCGCGCATGCAGGGACCAGGCGAATTGCTATATCTCCGCCCACGATGCCATGACCGGCGATGAAGTATGGAGGTTTTATACTGCCCCGGGCGAAGGCGAACCCGGTGGAGACAGCTGGGGTGATGTACCGACGGCCAAGCGCGTGGCATCCCTTTGGGGTTTGCCCGGTTCCTATGACCCTGCAAATGGACTGATTTACTGGGGCACTGCCAACCCGCGACCTTATACGCGGCTTAGCCGCCACGGTAGTCCAGATGGAACCTCGCGAACGGCGCCTGCCGACTTGTACAGTAATTCGACCCTGGCATTAAAAGCCGACACCGGCGAACTCGCCTGGTACTACCAGCACCTGCCGGGCGATGACTGGGACGCCGACCACACTCACGAACGCGTGCTTGTCCGCACCAGGCTCAACCCCGACGCCGACAAGGTCAAATGGATCAGTCCGAATATTCGTCCCGGAGAAGAGCGTGATGTTGTCGTTCATATCGGCGAGGGCGGTGGCATGTGGGTGCTCGACCGCAACGACGGGGAATTCCTCTGGGCGATGCCGTTTCCAGTCGATGTTGCCGAATTCAATGTGGCGAACATCGATGTCGAAACCGGTATGACAGAAATCAATTGGGACAACGTGTTCAAGAGGGACGGGGATACTGTACTGAGCTGTTTTCACAATACGCGCAGCTATTGGCCGATGGCGTATCACCCGGGAACGAATGCCATCTATGTGGCGTTTCATGACTATTGCCTCGGTATGACCGCGGATCTTTCCAGCCCCAGTGGCTGGACGAACCGCGCCGGTCGCTTGCGTCCTGGTGTGGACCTCGACAAGGCGCACGCGCTCGGCAAGATCGACCTGACTACCGGAGTACTCACCCGGCTGTATGAAAGCGCTGTGCCCGGCAACGGCGCGGTGCTCGCGACCGCCGGTGATCTGATTTTCTGGGGTGATGCCGATCGCCGCTTCCGGGCATTCACGGTGGACGACGGCGAGGTGCTATGGGAAATCATACTGGGTGGCGTCATTCAGATGAGTACGATCACCTATGCCGTGGACGGCAAGCAATACATTGCCGTGATGACCGGCGATGGAAATTCGGCTACGCGCAATCCGGTCGAGCTGGCTGGTTTGACGGTGCCTCGCGGCCATAATGCGATCTACGTGTTTGCACTTCCCTGACCACGAGGAGATACCGTTCATGCGTATACCGACGACACTAATTGCGCTGTTCTTCCTGGCAACGAACTCCCAGGCACAGGGCGTTGGCCGCGACGCGCAGGCACTGATCGAGGAACTCGGTCTCGAGGAGTCGGCGACGGCGGTCAGAGAGCTGCCGTTCTGGCGAAAACCGGAGAGGATCTACATCGTTGTGCGGGGTTCCGATGCTGCGGAACGGGCGATGCAGATGCAAGAGGCGCAGAATGCCGTGGGTGACGTGGAATTGGTGCAGATTGCGTATCCGATTGCCGACGACGTCATTGCGGATGCCGAGGTTCTCATCGCGAGATGCACGCCGCGAATCATTCGCGAAGCCGATAATCTGCGCTGGCTGCAGGATTCACGCCATGGCGTGAACAGTTGCATGATTCCCGAGATACAGGATAAGCCGTTCCTACTGACAAATGCGCAGCACTCATCCGGCCCGCCAATGGCCGATCACGTCATTGCAATGATGACGATGCTGACGCGCGGTCTGCACAACTTTTACAGGATCCAGTCGCAAGGCGCATGGAAGGAACGGCCGATCAACTTCCCGATGCTCGAATTGAGCGACAAAACCATGCTGATCGTCGGCCTCGGCGGCGTGGGAGTCGAAGTGGCCCGGCGAGCTGACGGCCTGGGCATGAGAGTAATCGGTATACGCAGATCGAGTCGTGAAGGCCCGGACTTTGTCGAGTATGTCGGCTTATCCGATGAGCTTTATGAACTGGCGAGCCAGGCCGATGTCATTGTGAATGTGTTGCCGCTCACGGACGAAACCCGCGGTTTGTTCGACACGATGTTTTTCGATGCGGCAAAGCGTGGTGCATATTTCATATCCGTCGGTAGAGGCGCAACCACGGTCACCGATGACCTGATCGCAGCTCTCAAGGACGGCCGCCTGACGGCTGCAGGCCTGGATGTGACGGACCCTGAACCGCTGCCCGCGGGGCACGAGCTGTGGTCCCTGCCTAACGTCATCATCACGCCGCATGTTGCAGCGACGACGGATCAGGGCCGCTGGCGCCGTTGGACAATTACTCTCGAGAACCTGCGCCGCTACGTCAATGGCGACAAGATGCTCAACGTGGTCGACGTTGCGCAAGGATATTAACCGCGACGAGTTTTGCAGAAGTAGTTCTCGTTATTCTCCCGAATTAGGTCTGCAGCGCGGCTCGCACTCGCTCGGGGGTGAATGGCATGTGATACAAGCGTTTGCCCGTCAGTGCGTGAAACGCATTGGCGACTGCTGCGCCGATGAACGGATTGCCGATTTCGCCAAGCCCGGTAGGGCTTGTCTCGCGGTCGAGAAATTCGACGTGAATTTCCTCGGGCGCCTCGGACATCTTCAGAACCTGGTAGTCGTGGAAGTTCGACTGTACGACTGCGCCGTTTTTAATTGTCGCGCGCTCCTTGAGTACGCTTGAGAGTCCGTAAACGATACCACTTTCCACATTGGCCCTGGCCATATCGGGCTGGACGATGATGCCACCGTCGATGGCGGCCCAGACCTTGTGAACCCGAATGCGACCGCGTTCGCGATCGAGCGAAATTTCGACGACTCCTGCGCCGAGTGAACCCGAGCGCTCCGTGACAGAGAGTCCTAGCGCGCGACCATCGGGTCGTGGCGTATGCCAGTTGGACAGCTTTTCCACCGCATCGAACACAGCCTCGGCTTTTGGCGTCATCGCGAGGCGCTTGCGCCGAAACTCGAGAGGGTCGAGACCTTGATCGGCTGCTATCTCGTCGACGAGTGACTCAATCGCAAAGATATTGAACGGGTGTGCGACTGCGCGCCAATGTTTCAGACGGATGCCATGCGATGCACCGAGCTGTTCGATCAGGCGGTTTGGAATCGTATAGTAATCTTCGATATTGATGCCGGAGGTAATTAACCGGTCGCCGTCGCCGATAACGCAGTGGCGCCAGCCCGCAATCTTTCCGTCATCGTCAAGCGCCGCCTCGAGACACTGCAGATTCTGCGGGCGAAACATTGCAAACGCGAGATCCTCTTCGCGTGTCCAGATCATCTTGACGGGTCGCTTCGTGGCACGCGCGATCAACGCTGTTTCAATTGTGTAGTCGGTGATCGAGCGCCGGCCGAATGCGCCGCCCATGTACATCTGGTGGTGGATGACCTGTTCGAATTCGAACTCCAGCGCGTCGGCGATCGCGGCCCGTGAACCACCTGGCGACTGTGTACCCTCCCAGATCTCGACCTTGTCACCGGCTGCATTGAATCGTGCAACTGCGTTCAGCGGTTCCATCTGCGCGTGGTAACAGTAGTCACTGCGAAAGTCGGCTTTGTAGACTTTGACAGCACTGGCAAACGCATTCGTAACGTCACCTGTTTCCGCTACGGATCGTCGCGGCGACTGGCGGTCCATGGCCATCGCCATGTAGTCCTGCTCCAGGGCCTTCTCGGAGTCGTAGCCCTCGGCCGGCGCGCCTTTCTTCCAGTCAACAGCTAACACTCGTCGTGCGGCCAATACGTGTTCAAACGTGTCCGCGACGATGGCGACACCTTTGTCGAGACGAACGACATCGATTACGCCCGGAATCCTGCGTACTTCACTATCGTTCCAGCTCTCAGGTTCTGCGAGCTGCACTGGCGCATGCACAGTACTCGCATACACCATGCCGGGAAGCTGCACGTCGATAGAAAATTTCGCAGAGCCGTCGACTTTCGCGGGAATGTCCGCCCGTGGCACGGGATTCCCAATCAGCCGGAATTCGCTAACTTTCTTGAGTTCGTCCGTCGACACGGTTGGCATTGCTGCGGGCACCGTGGCAAACGATGCGATTTCGCCGTAACTGAGTTTGCGCTTGTTCAGGCGGTCGACAACCGTGTTGGGCTCGGTTACGAGGGTGCTGGCGTCGACGCCCCATTCTTCTGCCGCTGCCTGCAGCAATACTTTTCGCACCTGGGCTCCCGCCAGCCGCATCTGCTCGAAATAGGACCGAATTGCACGGCTGCCGGTGATGCGCATCACCTTTCCGCCACGGCGGTTGTAACCGAAAGTCGCGGGATCAGCCGGCGCCATTTCGAGCGTCACGGTCGACCAATCAGCATCGAGTTCTTCGGCAAGGGCTATCGGCACTCCCGTCATCGAGCCCTGGCCCATCTCGGCCGCTGGCGTGATGATTGTGAGTTGATTGTCGGGCGTGATGCGGACCCAGGCACCAATGGCGTATTCGGGCGCTTTCGCCGCTGCGTCCGCAACGAGCCACGTACCTTTCGGGCCAATACTGATTACAAACGTCAGGCCGGCCGCACCGCCCAGGAAGTGGCGTCGAGAGATCTGTGCTGTATCCAGTTTGATATTCCCCATGACTACACCTCCCCGGCTGCGCGTTGTATTGCGGACACGATGCGCGTGTACGTGCCGCAACGGCAGATGACACTGTCCATGTGCCTGACGATCTGGTCCCGGGACGGATGCGGGTTCTTCTCGAGCAGTTCGACCGCTTTCATAATTTGACCAGACTGGCAATAACCGCATTGTGGCACCTGCTCTGCGATCCAGGCTTTTTGTAGCGGATGGCTGGCGTCGGGCGAGAGGCCTTCAATCGTCGTAACGTCGGAACCGGCCGCGCGAGACAAGGATAACTGACACGATTTGACGGCCCTACCGTCGACATGCACGACGCAGGCGCCACAGTGTCCTGCACCACAGCCGTATTTGGTACCGGTGAGTTTCAGATGCTCACGAATAGCCCACAATAGCGGCGTGTCTGGCTCTGCCGCCACGGCGACGGACTTCCCATTGACCCTGAGTTTGATCATGTTCTCGTCCTCCCCATAACGTAAGTATAGCCGTCTCTCTGCTAGTCATCCTGTAATGCCGGAATGTCTTCGAGTGGCGGTGGTTCTGGAATGGTGTGTACGCACTCGTAGATCAGTCGCAGTTCGTCGGCGAGCGGGATCCTAATGAACCTTTGCACGGCCGACATTATTAGTATCCGTGCCGAACCAGATTTGGCCGGTCGGCCCGTGATAGTACATATGACGTATGCTGCCGCCGCCGCTGGGGATATCGGTGCCCGAGAAGAATTCCTCAGCTGCCGTGTCGAAGCCGACGAAACGATTGGGCGCAACCCCCGTCTCTACAAGCCACAGTCGGTCGTTGCGGTCGATGGCCATGCCGTAGGGCCGGCTTCCGCCGCCGGACGGCATGGCCCATTCGGCGAAAGATCCGTCTGTAGGGGTATAACGACCGAGGCGCCCGAGGGCATAGTCGACATACCAGACATTGTCGTCCGACGTAATTGCCAATCGACGCGGCCGCGACCCGGCGTTCGGTAACTCGATCTCTTCGAGCGTCATCGAGTCACGGTCGACACGAATCAGCTTGTTACTGCCAAATGCGACGACCCACGGTTCGCCGACCGAATTCAGAGCAATGCCGTACGGCCGGGCACGTAGAGTCGGTACCTCAAGCAGCGTTACCGTGCCGGTTTGCGTTTCCAGATATCCAACGAAATTGCCACCCTGTACCGTGAACCAGATATTACCGTCGGCATCGAAAACCAGTGTGTGCGGATCACGCGCACGCTCATCGGGCATCGGAAATTTTTTGATAGCACCTGTCCGCGGATCGAGACGGCCGATATGTGACATCAGGTTACCCGCGTACCATACGATGGCGTCCGTGCCATCGCCGTCGACAATCAGGTTATGCGGTCCGGTTCCAGGATCGAGCTCGTAGCGTTTAAATTTTCCGCTGTCAGGATTCAGGCTGGCGACGTAATGCCCTCGCTGGCCGACGAACCAAACACGGCCGGACGGCTCGACGAACGGGTCGCGCGGTCCGGATTCGCTCCAGGGAACTTGCCACTCACGGATATCGACGTGCTCGGCCGCAGTGCTCTGCGATGCCCAGAGCAAGGCCAGGAGCAATCCCGCCAAAACAGGACTCAAGCGCATTGCGCCCTACTGGGCCCTGTTTGTCGACCTATGCAGTGGCCTGCCTACGACCAGTGGCCCAAGATGCAGCGGCCGGAATTGATTTGCGACGACGTGGCGATTGCTACTCTGAACATTCAAGTTCATGCGTCTTGTTGGCGCGCTGTAGGCGTCCGTAAATACTTTGGCTTTCGAACGCAGGACGCGAATGGCCTTTACGAATACGCGTTGTTCTTCTTCCGTTAGCTCTTCGAGCAGACTTGCCTCGAGCTTGGAAGCGAGCGGCGTAATCTGGTCGTGCAATTCCCGGCCCTCGGCCGACACATCGAGGACGGAACGACGCCGATCCTCGCTGTCAATCTCACGTATAACCAGGCCTCGGTCAAGCAGCTTGGTTACGGCCCGGCTGACGGCCACCGTATCCATCTGCGCGAGACGGGCGACGGCTACGGCCGACAGACCTGGTTTGCCCTGGATGATCGCAAGTACTTTCCACTCAGGCAAAGTGATGCGATAGCGCTCCTCAAACAATGCGGCTACCGAACGCATGATGGATTGAGTAAGTGTTGCCAATTGGCACGGGATGTAGTCGTTCAGGTCGAATTTTTTCAACGTTTCTGTCATAGCGATGCCTCTCGAACGCAGTGCGCTGCTCCGGCGCGGCAATCGGCCATTCATCCGTGAAAGCGTGCCCCAGAACCAGCTGGTGCCCGGCAAACGCGATAATTCTGTGAAAACAAGATACAGCTACGTCAAGGTTATGGAAATTGAATTTTAGTCGGTTTATCATAACCAAATGGTTATTGAAACCAACCTGAACCAGACAAAACAGCAACTTGCGCGAATTCGCCACCGGCACCTCAATTGTTTTCTCGAAACGGCACGCGCGGGCAAGATTAGTGCGGCCGCGTATGCGCTCAGCGTCAGTCAACCCGCCGCATCCAAAACGCTGGCCGAACTCGAGCGCATTCTTGAAACACGGCTCTTCGATCGTGGCGGCAAGAGAGGGTTGACGCTGACGACATCCGGCAGGGTGTTTCTTCGTTACGCGGGGGCAAGCATAGCGGCTCTGAAGGAGGGACTCGACGGACTTGCTGAGGCACGTACGCACGGATCGCGAGTCTTGATGGTTGGCGCGCTGGCCGGTGTAGCGGCGCAATTCTTGCCGCGCGCCGTCCAAGAGTTCCGTGAAAGCCATTTGACCATCGTCAGTATCATTACGGCCGCGAACTCCGTCATGCTCAATCAGCTACGCGTGGGGGAGCTTGACCTCGTCGTTGGCCGACTGGCGCGGCCGGAAGAAATGCAGGGTCTGTCCTTTACGTATCTGTATTCAGAGCCGCTCGTTTTCGTCGTCCGTCCGGGACATCCGTTGGCCGGCCGCGACCTATTCGACTTCTCGATGCTGGAGCAACTGACGTTACTGGTGCCGGCTGCCGATGGTGTCATGCGACCGATTATCGATCGCTACCTGATCTCACATGGACTGGGCACCTTGTCGAACAGTATTGAAGCGCGCTCGCCAGATTTTTGCCGGCAATATGTTCGCGACTCCGATGCTATCTGGATGATTTCCCGGGGTGTTGTGCAGCACGATATCGACGATGGCACGCTGAGCATATTAAAAGTCGATACCAGCGATACCCAGGGCCCTGTTGGCCTGACGATCAGGGCGGATACGGATCCGTCGCCGACACTACGCATGATGATGGATACCGTGGCGCGCGTGGCGCGTGACTTCGCACACACCTGATAATTGATTTCGCGTGACATCAGAAAGTGCGTGGCGCAGCCGCTGCGTTCTATACTCGAAAAAAGACGCGGATTAGTTATGACGAAACCAAAAGTCAAGAAGCGATTTGCCGTGCTGTTGGTGACATTGTTGGCTGCGATGCTGTTGCTCGAACGATCGGCAGTTGCTGCCGAAAATGATTTACCAGCGCAGTTGATTCGTTATGCGGACCTTGTTCTGTATAACGGCCAGGTACTCACGGTTGACGCAGACTTTTCGGTGGCAGAGGCGCTTGCGGTTCGGGATGGAAGAGTGCTTGCGATCGGTACGTCGGAAGTAATGCTAAGGCTTGCGGGGCCGGACACGGAACGTGTCGATCTCGCTGGACGCACGCTGACGCCTGGCTACATCTACAACGACGGCGATAACGCGGTTCCGGGTGGCGATTTTTACAAGGACACAATGGTCGGCGGTTGGCTGTCGGGGCGCATTCCCGGCGACGACATGGAGGTACTGTTGAGCTCTCTCGACGACGTGCTCGACCAGGCCGAACCCGACGAGCCCGTGTTTGTCAACATGCCGAAAAACTTCCCGGCCGAAGCGTTCGACTGGACCGCTGACGATCTCGATAAAGTTGCGCCCGATAATCCGATCGCGCTGTTTTATACGAGCAGCGACGTGCGCGCCAATCATGCGATGCTCGACAGGGCGTTTGCAATGGGTCTTCGGCGAGATCATTTTGGAGTGATCAAGGACGCGAGCGGCGAGCCCACCGGCGCACTTGTTCACGAGGCGACTGGATTCATTGGCTGGCAAGCACGTCCGTATCCGAGCCGTGCGTATATCGAAAAGGCCATGCGGGATGCGAAAGCCTCTTTTCTCGGTTACCTGAGTGTCGGTGTGACGACGACGACCGGACACATGAGCGGGCTGACGATCAGCATGCTCAACGAAATTTTTCATAGCGGCGAATTGTCGATGCGCGTATTTCCGGGGCACGACATGACGCGGCAAAACCCGTTCCCAGAACAGTACCTGAAGCGTGTCGGCAACATCGTTGACTTTTCTTTGTACGACCCGGAGCGTGGCCCGATGGTCAAAATTGTCGGTGCCGCGCTTGCTTCACTCGATGACGGCCCGAACAGTCCATCAGGAATTCTGACCATTGAGCCCAAAGACCGCATCATGCCGGAGCTCGGTGGCACGCCGTACGGCTGGAACAAATGGACCGGGGAGTCCGTTACCGGCTTGTCGTGGGAGGACCTGAGTGACGAGCAAAAACTGCAAACGGATTGGAACACGATGCGTCTCCTGATCAAGTACGGCTGGAATACAAGCGGCAATCACAATATGGGCAGCGGTGCGATGAAGGTTGTACTCAATGCAGTCGACAATGCTTACAACACCGATGAAGTACTATTTAAGCAAATCAAACCGAATGCTTACGATCACAACGTAATTTGGCACGAAGACAATTTTGCGCTGATCGACAAGTACAACGAACAGCTTCGATTTGGCTTGAAGATCAACGAGTACTTCGATCCGCGACTTGTCGACGGCAAGGCGCCGTTGCTTTACGAGTACGAGAACCAGCTCGACACGCTACAACCCGTCAAGGATCTGATCGAGCGCGGCGTCAACGTGCATTTCGAAGGCAGCGACGGGTCCAACCATCCCATGACGATTATCAAGTGGGCCGTGACACGCAGCGATGATCAGGGACGAGTTATTGCTCCGGAGCAGGCAATCGATCGCAAGACTGCGTTGCGCATGATTACCTGGAATGCGGCGCGCTTTTTTGGTGAAGAGGCCAACCTGGGCTCGCTCGAACCAGGTAAATGGGCCGACCTCGTCGTGCTGAATGGTGATTTTCTCGGCGTGTCCGACGATGAGATCGACACCTTGCACATCGACCTGACCTATGTGGCGGGCAGGCTTGCCTACGACGCCAGGCTATGGCAGTGAATGACGCCCTGCGTCTTGCTGGTCCGCTGGCAATCCTCGCAGCCGCATTACTGCCGGCGATCACCTATCCTGGCGACGAGGACGCAAAACCTGCTTACATGATTTACATCAATCCGGAAACGGGAAAGTACACAACCGAGGACCCGGAGGCCGGTAACACGAACGACAGCGTTGTGCCTGCCAGACCGGCGTCCGGTAACACGAACGACAGTGTTGTGCCGGCCAGACCGGCGTCCGGAAACAGCCAGCCAAACCTGACAGTGCTCATCGTGGGCGGCAGCGCGCTTGCCGTGTTGCTCGTCGGCGGCCTGCTCAAACGGCAACGTAGACAGATTACTTGAGGCGAATATGAACCTGAATGCGAAGAACAGAATTGCGGTGACGGCACCGGTACTTCTCACGAGCTTGCTGTCGTGTGTCTCGGCTTACGCAGACTATGCGCCGCCATTGAACGTGTCGCTGCAAGACATCGTTGCGGCATCGGACGACCTGCTGAGCCGGCCGGACATTCCGGTGCGCGGGGACAACGGCTATGTTGAGGACATCATCCGTTTCGAGGTGGCGGAGATGGAATGGGACGTCGGCATGTCGGTACATGAACCGGTGGACACCGCGGACATCGCCGTCGGCGCTGACGGTAAGAAAGTCGGTATCTTTCTGTTGCACGGCGGGTCCGGGGACTTCAAGTCGATGCATCGCCAGGCGCGCATGTTGTCCCAAAAGCTCGGCTACAAAGTCGTCTCTATGAGCTATCCGGGCCGGCACGCATTTCATTCCGAATTGCGCGAATGGCCCGGTAAGAACGTTCGCGACGATGGCTCGGTACGTACACCGATCTGGCTACGGGGCGAGGAGATAATGCGCGATGAATACGACATCATTTTCGATACGGGACAGCGGCCGCGTTATGGAACCCGGCGTCTTGCGAAGGCCAGACCCGGCACGAACTTCTACTACCGTATGGCAGGCTGGCCGCTCGCACTGGAGGCCGGTGGGGTTGCGGCGATGCGGAAGCACTTTCCCGAGAATGAATTTTCTATTTACGTGCACGGTCATTCGACCGGAGGGCCGCTCGTCAACATGCTGTCGCAACGTGTGCCCAACGTCGCCGGTATTCTGGCGATCGAAAACTCACCGTTCGGCTATATCTATCGTGCGCAAGCCGCCTGGGGAGGTCAGCTTGGCAAGATCGGCGATTTCGACGTGCCGTCCGAAGCAATACAATTGCCATCGCGGTCGGATCCGTTTGACGAGCTGTACATTCGCAGCTGGCGTGATTCGGCACGTTACGTCGGTCCCGAGCTGCTGGGTAGTGAAGGTCCGCAGGCATTGATGCGGCTACCGATGGTGATGGAAGACATTCTTGCAGGATGGGAACGGGCGCAGAAACAGCCGCAATTCAAAGCGGAATACGTCATTACGCATGGCATCGAGGCTTCGATGACCGCGGCTGCGACGGTGACGGCAAAACGCCTCGAACTCGACGCCGACGAAACGGCTGCGCTTGTTGACCACTACGTTGGCCTGACGCGCGAGCTCAGTGGGCCGGGTGTCAAGCCGGTGCCACCGGTCATGTTTCAGATATCCGCTTTCAGTCGCGATCACAGTCGCGCGGTTTACGAGCAAGTGACGATTCCGATGTACCAGGCGATGGATCCGGCGCCGAAATATTCACTGACCCAGTTCATGGCCGGAAAGCACGGTTACATGGCGGGCGATGAGAAACTCGGGCTGCCATCGGGTCTGGGTCCTGCCGTGTTCCTGCAATGGGACAGTGCGATCAAAAGCGGGTGGTTTATGACCGACTGACCCTGGCAGCAGCATCCAGCCGCGATCGCGGCAAGGTGCCGTTCCTACGACCTAGGGGGCAGTTAGCCATCGGAGAGCGGCGACGAGGCCGCCAGCCAGTTCGCGCGGTTTCTCGATGTGGCCGTAATGCGTCATCGGTACGTCGAACACCAAGACCCGAATCGGGATATCGGGATTCGCATCACGAAACTCGGCGGCAATGATAACTTCACGCGCTTTGCTGGGGTCCTCGTTCCAATGGCCTGTATCGAGTTTAGCGGTTGTCCAGATCATTTTCCTGTAGCCCGCGATGGGTGCACGCAGCGTACTGAAAAGATCGTCAATGACTTCCTGGGCGTCAATGCCATAGAGGTTGTTCGCGAGGGTCTCCCGGATCTGCGCCGAAACTTGCGGCAGCAGGTTGATCGCACTCGAATGCTCCATGTCTTGTAGCGGCTGCTTAAACTGCGCACGACGGTGCTCCTCGGCGCCCATCCAGGCTGTGGCGATTTCCTGCCGCGGCACAGCAGGATCCCAAAACGGATTCAGAGGTCCCAGGTAGCCACGTGAGTACTGGTCGGGCGTGCGTGCGCGCAGCTTCGTCACGTGCAGGTAGTCATCAATTGAACGGACGCCGCGAAACTCACGCATCGACTTTAACCCGGCCGGTCCGCCGGTACCCCAGCCCATGGACAGGCCGCGGTTCTTTTCGGCGAGCGCATCCTTAAGCATGAACTGTACTTCGCCGCC
>JADFKA010000277.1 GCA_022565135.1 Pseudomonadota bacterium | reverse complement strand
GCCTTCAAGAGCGGCATTGAATTCGGCGAGTCCTTCGCGAGCGGCCTCGAGTTGATCACTCATCTCCGCAGCGAATGCATTATCGAAAAAATGAATAACACCGGCCTCGGTCGCGCCGGGCGTATCAGTCGTCGGGATAATTCGAGCTGCAATTGCAGCAAAGTCTGCTGCCTCGGCCTGGCCGAGAACTTGATATGTCGAAGCCTGTTGTTTGGCAGAACAGGCAGACTCGATAATCGCGATCAATGCCGGGCTCGTGAGCCGTAAATAAGCCGCTCCGGACAGTGAACCGGCGGTTTGCAGGAATTGGCGCCGGGAAACACCGCTATGATTCTTCACATCATGTGCTTTGTTGTTATTTGGAGCCAAACCTAGCATAACCTAGGGCCAACAGGCGAGGCGCGGCCAGCAAGCTCAACGTATAATGCCGAATCAGGGCTGCACGATGCAGCGCCTTTAAGCAGGGGGAATGATGGGACGCCTGACGACGCACATCCTTGATACGGCAAACGGCATACCGGCCGCGAACGTGGCTATTCGGCTCTACGCGGCTGGCGTTGAACGCGTATTACGCACATCGGCCGTGTCGAATAAGGATGGGCGTACTGATGCTCCACTGCTTGACGGTGATGAGATGCAGACCGGCAGCTACGAACTCGAGTTTGACGTCGGGGAGTACTTCGTATCCCAGGGCAACGTGACGGCAGACCCGGCGTTTCTCGACACTGTTGTCATTCGCTTCGCCGTCAATGCGGATGAGCGGTACCACGTGCCACTACTGGTGTCGCCGTGGAGCTACTCGACCTACAGGGGTAGCTAATGCCTATGGCGGGCCTCAGGTCAGAGACTGATTGTCGCACCGATACCATTCGGTTCGTGCTCGATGGCGAGGTCATCGAACTCGAGAACGTCGACCCAACCCGTACCGTGTTGCAATTCCTGCGCGAGGACCTGCGTCGTACGGGAACCAAGGAAGGCTGTGCTGAAGGCGACTGCGGCGCGTGTACGATCGTCGTGGCTGAGCTTAATCGCGAACGTGATGACCTGACGCTGAGAGCTATTAATTCGTGCATTCAATTCCTGCCAACGCTCGACGGCAAAGAACTCATCACAGTCGAAAGTCTCAATCGCCCTGGCAATGACCTACACCCGGTGCAGAAGGCAATGGTTGACTGCGACGGTTCGCAGTGCGGATTTTGCACGCCCGGATTTGTCATGTCGTTGTTCGCGCTCTACAAGACCAATGCCGAGCCGACGCGGATCGAGATCGATGATGCGCTTGCCGGGAATCTCTGCCGTTGTACAGGCTACCGGCCGATCATTGCCGCCGCGAGAGCGATGTATGCTGAGCAGCCGGACGCGGACGACTGGCTGCGACAGGCGTCGGGCACCGCCAAAAAACCAGAGGCGCGACTGCAGCAGCTTAAATCTATATGTCGTGATGCGGGACTGGCGATCGAACATAAAGGTCGCAGGTTTCTCGCGCCGGCCAGCAGCGATGAACTTGCAGAAGCTTTGGCGAAACACGCCGATGCAACACTGCTGGCGGGAGGCACTGATGTTGGCCTGTGGGTTACCAAGCAGCATCGTGATCTGGAGACGGTCGTATACACGGGGCGAGTGGATGCGCTGGCGAAACTGGAGGTCGATGCAACGCATATCGATATCGGTGCTGCGGTGACATTGACTGATGCGATGGCAGTCATCGTCACGCATTACCCCGAACTCGACGAACTGTTCAAGCGATTCGGGTCACCGCCAATTCGGAATGCAGCCACGCTCGGCGGAAATATCGCCAACGGTTCGCCGATTGGTGATTCGATGCCGGCGCTCATGGTGGCGGGAACAACGCTTGTGTTGCGTTCGTTGCAAGGCACGCGCGAAGTTGCCCTCAATGACTTCTATATTGATTACGAGGTTACAGATCTCAAGCCGGGAGAATTTATCGAAAGAATTCGTATGCCGTTGCCCAGGCAGGGCACGGTCCTGCGCAGCCACAAATTGTCCAAACGATTCGATCAGGATATCTCGGCCGTATGCACGGCCTATTACCTCGAACTCGATGGCGATAGCGTGACATCGTTTCGCATGGCCTGCGGTGGCCTTGCGGCAACCATCAAGCGGGCAACGCACTGCGAAGCCGTGATCGAGGGGGCAGTTTGGAGTGCAGAGACGATCGCGCTGGCGGCAGCTGCGCTGGCAAAGGACTTCGCACCGATAACGGACATGCGCGCATCGGCGGCATATCGTCTGCGCGGGGCACAAAATCTGTTGCGGCGATTTTATCTTGAGATCAGCGGTGAGTTAGAGCAAACGGTGTACGCGTATGGACGCCAGGGCTAAGTCGACGACCAGGCGTGTCGTGGTTGGCCAGGCGCTGCCGCACGATAGTGCGCACCTGCATGTCTGCGGTACGGCTGCGTACATCGACGATCTGCCCGAGCCGCGCGACCTGTTGCATGTTGCGGTCGGCATGAGTGCGAAAGCGCATGCGCGACTCGTGAATGTTGATCTTGGCGACGTGCTGGCGGCAAGCGGTGTAGTCGACGCCTGTATCGCTGCCGATATTCCTGGCGTTAACAACTGCGGGCCCATCGTTGCCGACGAATCCATTTTCGCAGTCGATACCGTCGAATACGCTGGACAGGCAATTTTTGCCGTTGCCGCCGAAACCGTTGATGACGCGCGCAAGGCGGTAAAACTCGCACACATTGAGTATGAGGAACTGTCAGCGATTCTCGAGCCGATTCTCGCGGTCGAAAAGAAGTCGTTCGTCCTGCCGAGCGAAACGATTGAACGTGGCGATCCGAAAAAGGCGCTGGCCGGCGCACCGCATCGTCTGCAGCGCAGACTCAATCTGGGCGGTCAGGATCAGTTTTACCTTGAGGGCCATATCGCGATGGCGATACCCGAGGAAGACGGTGGCCTGCTCGTCTACAGTTCAACGCAGCACCCCGATGAAGTGCAACATCTCGTCGCGCATGCGA
>JADFKA010000276.1 GCA_022565135.1 Pseudomonadota bacterium | reverse complement strand
CGGCTGGAACCTGCCCTGCAGAATATCCTGCGCCAACGGGTTCTCGACCTGCTGCTGAATCGCGCGCTTCAATGGCCGCGCCCCATAGACGGGATCAAAACCGGCATCGGCGAGCCTGTCCCGAGCCGCATCAGACAAGTGAATACGCATATCTCGTTCGGCGAGTCGCTCATGAAGATAGCCAAGCTGAATATCGACGATGCGTCGAATATGTTCGCGACTCAATGGATGGAACACGACCACATCATCGATGCGATTGATGAACTCTGGACGAAAATGCGTACCCACGACCTCCATGAGTGCCTTCTTCATTGCATCGTAATTCTCTTCACCCTGCATTTCCTGAATCATCTGCGAACCGAGATTCGACGTCATGACAATCACACTGTTACGAAAATCGACAGTCCGCCCCTGCCCGTCCGTCAGCCGTCCATCATCCAGTACTTGTAGCAGGATGTTGAACACATCCGGATGCGCCTTTTCGATTTCATCGAGCAAGATTACCGAGTATGGGCGTCGCCGCACGGCTTCGGTCAGGTAGCCGCCCTCTTCGTAGCCTACATAGCCAGGCGGTGCACCTATCAACCGCGCCACCGAGTGCTTCTCCATAAATTCCGACATATCGAGCCGCACCATCGCATCGTCCGTATCAAACATGAAGTTCGCGAGGGCTTTTGTCAGCTCGGTCTTGCCGACGCCTGTAGGTCCAAGAAACAGGAATGATCCGATCGGCCGCTTTGGGTCCGACAAGCCGGCACGCGACCGTCGGATCGCATTTGCAACCGCTGTCACGGCTTCATCCTGACCGACGACGCGCTTCTGCACGATCGATTCCATTTGCAGGAGTTTGTCTTTCTCGCCCTCGAGCATCTTGGACACCGGGATCCCGGTCCACGTCGAGACGATCTCGGCGACTTCTTCGTCTGTGACATTGTTGCGCAGCAGTACGGTCTCTTTGTTCTCGGCATGCACGGCGTTATCAAGCTGCTTTTCGAGCGCCGGAATGCGCCCGTACTGGAGTTCGGACATACGCGTCAGATCGTTGGCGCGGTGCGCGGTTTCGAGTTCCTGGCGCGCACGTTCGAGCTTCTCTTTGACATGGGCCGCGCCCTGCATCGCTGCCTTTTCTGATTTCCACACCTCATCAAGATCCGCGAACTCTTTTTCGAGTTCCCGCAGTTGCGCCTCGAGATCGTCGAGTCGCTTCAGCGACGCCTCATCGGATTCTTTTTTAAGTGCTTCGCGCTCAATCTTGAGTTGAATGATGCGCCGCTCCAGCCGGTCCAATGCCTCAGGCTTCGAGTCGATCTCAATGCGAATTCGTGATGCGGCCTCGTCGATCAGGTCGATTGCCTTGTCCGGGAGCTGACGGTCGCTGATGTAACGATGTGACAGCGTCGCAGCGGCTACGATGGCCGGATCCGTAATCTCGACCCCATGGTGAACCTCGTAGCGTTCTTTCAAGCCGCGTAGAATCGCGATCGTGTCCTCGACAGTAGGCTCTTCGATCAGAACTTTCTGGAAACGGCGCTCGAGCGCCGCATCCTTTTCCAGATATTTGCGATATTCGTCAAGCGTGGTCGCGCCGACGCAGTGCAGTTCTCCACGCGCCAGTGCCGGCTTGAGCATGTTGCCGGCATCCATAGACCCCTCGGCGGCGCCTGCACCGACCACCGTATGCAGTTCATCAATAAATAGAATGATCTGGCCTTCCTGCTTCGCAAGATCGCTGAGTACGGCCTTGAGCCGTTCTTCGAATTCACCGCGAAATTTGGCGCCGGCGATAAGCGCCCCCATGTCGAGAGACAATATCCGCTTGTTACGAAGCCCTTCGGGCACTTCGTTATTGACGATGCGTTGAGCGAGCCCTTCGATGATTGCAGTCTTGCCGACCCCTGGCTCACCGATCAGTACCGGGTTGTTTTTGGTGCGTCGTTGTAAAATTTGGATCGTGCGTCGAATTTCATCATCGCGACCGATGATCGGGTCAAGCTTGCCCTGCTCCGCACGCTCAGTCAGATCGATCGTGTACTTCTGGAGTGCCTGGCGCGTGTCCTCGGCATTCGGGTCATTAATTTGCTGACCGCCACGCAAATCGTCGATTGACTTTTCGATCGCAGCTCGTACGGCACCGGCTCGCTGCATGATGCTCCGGAGCGGTGACTTGTCGTGCATTGCCGCGAGAACGAACAGTTCGCTCGAGATGTATTGATCCTTACGTCTCTGGGCCAGTTTGTCGGTGATATTGAAAAGCTTGTCCAGCTCTTTGCCGAGATGAACATCGCCCGCGGTGCCCTCGACTTTCGCAATACGGTCAATGACCTCACCCAGTTGTGAACGCAGCAGGTTGGCATTAACGCCTGATTTCGTCAGCAATCCGCGAACCGAGCCGCCTTGCTGGTCGAGCATCGCAACCATGAGGTGCGCAGGCTCTATGAACTGGTGGTCCAGGCCAACAGCGAGCGACTGCGCATCGGCGAGCGCCATCTGAAATTTACTTGTCAGTTTGTCCAAACGCATTGGCTAGCCTAGCCCTCAAAACCCAGGGAGTCAGAAACTCACCCTAAAATGACGTCGGAATCGAATTTTTCAAGACCTGTAGTCGTGCCATGCACCGCAGACGGCATATTCCTCTCCCTCATGTCTCGATCCCGCTTGACGGGAGCTCGCTGCGCTGCGCTTTACTTCGGTCAAAGAACATCCCGCCCGCGGCGCTCATCGCCCCCATGGCAGGCTCCTACGACTCTCGATAAATGAAGCTGAGCAGGCGGCCCGTCTTACCGTCCCGCCGATACGAGAAAAAGCGCTCTGCATCGCTGAACGTGCACAGACCGCCACCATGGATTGCTGCAACGCCGATTTTGCGCAGCCGGGCCCTGGCGAGATGATACAGATCCGCCTGCCATCGGCCGCGCTCATTGGCGACAAACGGCCCAGTGTCATTCGCGCCCGATAGCCCAAATCGTTCGCGAACCTCGTCACCCACC
>JADFKA010000010.1 GCA_022565135.1 Pseudomonadota bacterium | reverse complement strand
GACCCATTCCAGGTCGACGCCGCCTCGTTCTGCCTTTGGTTCCACAACCGGTTTGCGCTGCGCCATTGCACCATCCGTGGCGCAGAATACGAAGAAGACCGTGGTCAAAGTCGCCAGTTTATTGCTCATATAAAAGTCTCCCGGTAATGAATCATTCGTAAAATAAAACGGGGCACAGCGTGCCCCGTTTTCTGTTGCAGCACTACGTTCCGGTCAGTCGAACAGGAACTCCATCTTCACGCCGTAGGACGTGAACGCTGCCGGGCCGAGGTGCTGTGTCTCTGTGCCATTCGGGAACGTATCGTTCTCCGCATGATAAGTCGGGCGTGCCTCGAGCAGGTTACGAGCAAATGCGGTTACCGACCAGCCAGCGTCGACATTGCGGATGCCGATCATGATGTTCAGGTCCTCGTGACGATCGTACTTGACAATCTCTTCGAAGCCTTCGACATCGAGTAAGTAGCCGTCCGAGACAAACGCTTTCAGGTTGCCGGTCAGTTCGTATGTACCCCCGCCGATTGGCATGGCGAAGTCCGCCGACAGGATGAACTTCCAGTCCGGCGTGCGCGGCGCGACTAAACCGGTGCGATCGATGATCGCAAGTTTGTCATCGAAGGCGTCCTCGGCGTCGGTGGGGATAACCCGCTCGAGGGTATCCTCGTCGAAGAGCTCACATGGCGCGGACATGTTGTTGATCGCGTCATTGACCTCCGTATCGGTGCAGCCTGCGCCCGGGAAGCGAGTCATTTCACCGTCCATGAAGGCGCCCGCAAAGCCGAGGATCCAGTTCTCGGAGGCCGCGAAGCGCGTATCGAACTCGAAGCCACGGACGCGCTGACCGGCATTGCCGGATGCCGATGTCTGCTCCGGGTCCGTGGACAGCACTGATACCTGCAGGTTCGGGAAATCGGTTTCGAAAATGGCGGTGGAGAAACTGAAACGACCGTCCATGAGTATGCCCTTGGCGCCAAGTTCGATATGCTCGGCATCCTCGGTTTCGAACGTCAACTCGTCGACACTCCGTGGAATTGAACTCTGGCCCGTGTCGAAGCCACCGATTTTGAACGATTCAGCGTATCTCGCATAAATCGATATATCGTCGGTTGCCTGGAAGCGCAGCGAGACTTGCGGGCTGAAGCCTTCCTCTGTGAAGTTCTCGGACCAGGGGCCCTCGCCGCGGTCGAATTCACGGCGGTTAAAGTCGATGGCCGTCAGACCCACGGGAACCGCGTTGCCCCAACTCCATGCGTCAGGCACATAGCGGGTCTCGCGCCAGGGCATGGCATAGAGCAGCGCACCCGGGCCCGGGGGAGGGGCGGCGCCAAAAAAGCGTACTGTCGAAGGATCGACGAGACAATACCTATCCCGGTCACGGCCACGTCCGTCCAAAGCTGAGCCCTCACAACCAGCGTAGTCCCCATCGCCCCCGTCGAGCGCCGGATCCCAGACAACGTCGACCGGTGTCAGGCCCGGATCGCAGGGCTCTTCAGGACAAACGGCAAATACCCACGACGCCGAGTAGCCCCTGACGAAATTGTCCTTGTCGGCTTCCTGATAGCGACCACCAACATCGAGCGAGAAGCGATCGTTAAAATTGATCGTGACATTAGCAAAAACGCTACTGAAATCGACGTCTTCCGTAATATCATTAAAACGCTGCGACTGGCGAAGATTGGCGCGCATGCTCGAAGAGAATGCTGCCAGGTCGGTGGTCTGCATGAAGGCACCGATCTCCCATTCGACCTTGCCGCCGCTTGCAGAACGAAGGCGGAGTTCCGTGCTCCACTGCTCGAAGTCCTCATCTCGGTGTTGCATGTTCGTGAGGAACGGCCCGGACCGATTGTCGAGCACGTAGTCACGCTCATAGGTGCTCGTGCCACCAATGAATTCGAGAGACATGCCGTTGTCAAAGCTGTAGACGGCTTCTAATACGGCGTTGACGCTGTTGAGGCGCTCGTAACCGTTGATGCCTTTGCCACCCACTGACCTGATAAAGGCGTTTGCAGCAGACCGGAAGTCGACAAAGCCACCGTCGCAGGCGTTGCAACGAATTGTGTCTATCGGGTCGAACCAGGGTCCCGCCGCGCTTACGGACCTGTTGCTTGTGAAACACTTTGTGTCGAGGGACAGGAACGGCTGGGCCCACGTTGTGCCGATATCCTGATTCCAGACGCTGGCCTCATCGCCCGGCGCATCGCCCGGATCGTCGAGCGCGCCATCGCGACCAAAGAGTATCGGCCCGTCGGTCAGGCAGGTGTACTCGGCCTCGCCATCCTTGTCGATGTCAATGACGTCGATTTTAGCCATGATCGAGAGCTTGTCGGTCGGATCGAACGTCAACATGACGCGACCGCCGTTGCTTTCGTACCCACCTATCAAATTTTCGGTCACGACGTACTTCATATAACCGTCGGTGGACTCGTGCATGCCGGCAACCCGGATGCCCCACTGATCATTGATGGGACCGCCGACACCAAAGGTAAATTCACCCGTGTTGTTGCTCGAGAGTTCGGCGTTGAGGTAGCCCTCCCACTCGGCAGTCGGCCGGCGACTGCGAATATTGAATGCGCCTGCGGTGGCGTTCATACCGAAATAGAGGGGCTGCGGGCCTTTCAGCACTTCGAGGCTTTCGATATCGAGAAAGGCCAGCTTGGCCTGCGACTGCCGCCCGAAATGGATGCCGTCGAGAAAGAACGGCGCCGCCTGGTCGTGTGTCAGCGTGTTACCGGTCGTGCCGACGCCGCGAATGGACACGTCCTGATCCTGCATCCGCGTCTCGATCAACACGGTCGGCGAGAAGTTGGCAAGGTCGTCCAGGTCGCGGAATCCCTGCTGCCTGATCAGGTTGCCCGAGAACACCTCGATCGCTACCGGCACCTCCATGAGCGATTGTTCGCGGCGCTGCGCCGTCACTATGATTTCTTCGAGCGCCAACGCGTCGTCCTGAGCGAACACAGTGTTGGATTGCAGAAAAGCGATTGCAAGCAGCGGCGCTGCGAGTGAAGAAAAAGTTAGCTTGGCAAAAACCTGGTTCCTGGCCATTGTCTGTCCCCCGTTAGGCGAAATGAATCTTCTACCCTAATGTAGTTGCATGCGCGTCAAATAACGTTAAATTTTTTTTAAGGCAAGTTAGGTAACGACACGCTCCTGTGACCATACTACTCCGCCTCATAAACCACAAAAAAACCTTTCCACCGCAACGGTTATAAGGGTTTGCGCTAAAAATTGAATATTATTTCTGGTGAAATGAATTGCCCGATTGGCTGTAGTCAGCGACACACACTGGCTAGCGGAAGCGAAATTCAATCGAGCCGTTTTTTTGTTCGAACGTTACAACGCTCGCATCATCCGGCATTACGGCATCGAGATCGATTCCCAATAGCCGTCCCTGATAAACCTCTCGCTGTACATCCGGGTCGTTTGGATCGATCGGCATGCCATCGACGAAGATCGCCTCGACACGATACTGAAAACCGCTCGGGCCCGTGCGTTCGAGCTGACCGATGGTTAGCAGGTCGTATGCATCGAGAGCCGAGATGATTCGTGCGGAGAAATTGATGTGATCGGCGCGCAGGAAAAATTCAGCGTTTTCGACAAACGGGAAACTGTCGCCGCCGACGAGCGCGTTCAGGACTTCTTCTTGCAACAGCCATGACTCGCCCCCTTCATTGACCGCTGTCAGAATCTCGGACAAACCGCGATCGGCAATACGCCGCGCTGCCCAGTGAAAATAGAGCACGAACGTCGTGCCGCGCAGTTGCTCCCAGTCTTCCGCGATGCGATACGCGATGTAAGGCTCGGCAAAAGGCGACACCAGACCCGGTGGCGGCTGCGACAAACGCCGTTCTCTTGCCGCGGCTGCGTCTCGAAAAGGCACGAGCAGGTTCGCGTAGCGCCGCAGCGATGATTCCTTGCCATGCAGCTGCGCGTAATCGCGGCTCAGCTTGGCCAGCGCTTCGAGGTCATCGCCGAGTCGCCGTTGCATTAACTCAGTGCTCGCGATGACATCGATCGGATCCTGCGCTCCGGCCCAAAGCGCTCCTAACGCGCTGCCGGCATAGATGTCGTAGAACCGAATCGTCCGAACGGCCGCCGCAGCTTCGCGATCGTAGGCCATGCGGGCGGCAACGACTTCGGGCTGCAGTGCCGCCAGCCGCTTACCGACGCTGTCCAGCTGCTGCCGTAACATGCGCGTGCTCGCCGTCGGATCGTTGATGTCTTGGACAAAGTGGGCGAACACTCCAGTCAAATGCGCCATTACCGGTGTTCCAACCAGGCCGGCAAAGAAAAGGGTCGCAAAAAGAACGGCGGCAGGGTTCCTCATTTGTCCCCCGTTCCTATCGCTCGCTGGCTCGCCAGACCGCCGCCGATTAGCGCCAATATCGGACCGGTCAGCAACACGACGCCGATGACGAGCAGCGGCGAACTCAGTTGCCCTGCCATAAATGGCAAAAGTGCTGCGATCGCGCCTTGAATGACCTCCCCCAGGTAGAGGAATATGGCCGCAGCCAGCACAGATGAAAAAACGCCAAGCAACAAGGCTTCGACCAGGAACTGCGTACGAATGCCCCATGGGCTGACGCCGACCCACCTTTGGATCTGTATTTCAACTTCGCGATTCGATACGGCGAGATGCATCGACGTCAGATTCATCAGCAACGCCGCGATGAAAAAAGCGACGATCAGAACCAAGCCGCCTTTTTGCAGGCCGTTCGAGATTCGGTACAACACGGTGGCGAAACCCTGCCCCCAGATCACATCGCCAACGCCGTCGACCGCGCGTATCAGGTCGACAGTTTCGATTCCCCGGTCGGGGTCGATCAGCTCGACTGACAAGCTGTCGGCGAACGCGTCAGCCGGCAGCGCGCGCATCAGTGTTTCCTGGCCGAAGACCGGGGCAAGCTCTGCATACACACTTTCACCATCGAGCAGTTCCACGTTGCGCACGCCGGGTACCGCCTCGAGTGCCGCCAGCAACGTATGTGCGGCCGTTCCCTCGTCAGCGAACACGCGTACCTGCACCTGCCGCTCAAGCATTGTCGCAACCTGGCTCAGGTTTGCGTTCAGCCAAAGAAAACTGCCGAACAACAGTAACGTCAGTGTCAGCAATACGATTGTCGCGACACTCGCCAAGGCGTTCCGGGCAATGCCCTCACGCGCTTCGCGCAGGCAATAATAGACTGGCCACCCGTTCATTGTGCACTCGCCTCGCTGCCTGACCAATAACCACCGACGGTGTCGCTGACTATGCGACCGTTCTGCAAACGCACGACGCGGCGTTGCAGGCGATCAACGATATCCACGGCGTGTGTCGCGAACAACACAGTGACGTTGTGTTCACGATGCACGGTATCGAGAATCTCTATAACGAGGTTGCTGTTTTGCGGATCGAGGTCACCGGTTGGTTCGTCGGCCAGGATTAGTTGCGGACGATTAATGAGCGCACGCCCAATCGCGACTCGCTGTTGTTCGCCGCCCGACAACTCGCCTGGTAGTCGACTGGCCTTTTTGTCCAGGCCGACAAGCTCGAGGATTTCGCGTGTTCGCTTGCGTACCTCGACCGGCGGCATTGCCAGGACTTCGGCGCCGTAAGCAATGTTCTCGAATGCGGTCTTCTTGTCGAGCAGGCGATACGTCTGAAAGATGATGCCCATCGTACGGCGCAGGCGACTGCCGGACATCCTGGCAACGTCCTTGCCACCAATTGAAACGTGTCCATCGTCGGCGAGCTCTTCGCGATACAACAGTTTCAGCAGCGTTGTCTTGCCCATTCCGGAGGCGCCGACGAGGAACACCCATTCCCCGGAATCAATTTTGAGCGATACATCATCGAGCGCCGTGAATTTGACCAACGGATAATGCTTCGAAACATTTTCAAGCACGATGTCAATGTCGCTTCATCCTTATCGGCACACTATCCGCTAATCGCTCCGCCGGCGCTGGAAGAACAGCACCGCACCCAGGATCACAACGACAGCGACCAGCCAGTAAAACACGCTGCGATCGGCCGGTGGCTCCTCGACCGCTGCGGCGACAAGCTCGGACGTGACCGTGCCGGTTGCGGCGGGCGCCGCGTCCGCTGGCGCAGCCCGGCGTGGCTCAGCTTCAAGATACATCCATTGCGCATGATCACCGCTGCCGCGAATGAACGAGCGCCGAACGCTACGACCTTCCCACTGCAGCAAGTCGGTCGGCCCGTTTGCGACGCGGCCGTGTTCATCCATCTGCAGTTTGATGCCACCAATTGTCAGGACGTACACATTGCCGTGATGGCCCTGTTCAAGCGCAACTTCAGTAACGTCACCGCTGACCCCGGCTGCAAGATTTCGTCTCTCGAGCAACGCCTTGCCAACCTCACTGCCCAGCGCCGTGGCGATGAAGCTTGCGGCTTCGGCTTTGGTGGGCGTTCGCTCCCCGGCTTCGATGCCGAGATTGCCATCAAAAAACAACCGATTCAGGTCTGCGACGCTAGCGTCACCTGCCAGTGAATTAACAATGCCCCGCTCGAGGGCCGCCGCCGCCAGCGCAGCCGTGTCGGGGTTCTCGCCACCGCGCCCAAGACCTTGTGCGAGCGCGACCCAGGATGCCAGTTCCTCGTTTGACAGCGCCTTGTCGGGTTCAAAGACCGGTGTCTCGGGAATGATGCCCGCGCCGACGAGCACGACGATGTCGAAGCGCGCAGCGGAAAATTCGATGTCGGGAAATTGGGTCGCTTCGTTTTTGATGTGTCCGAGTACGTTGGCGCAAGCCAGTAGCCCGGCTACGACGAGCGCGATGCGCGGGCGACGCAATTTTCGATACCGAAAATTCATGTTAATCCTCCTGAGGATCACCCAATACATTGGCGATCGCGACGGCCGCGGCTTCGCGTACCGCGTCGTCTTCATCTTTCGCAGCGCGGCGCAACGCGACTAATGCGGTGCGCGCAGTCGGCCCGATTTCTCCCAGCGCAACTGTCGCCGCCTTGCGCACGGCTGCATGCTCGTCGTTCAGCGTAGTGGTGATCGCCGCGACCGCCGCCAGCGTCGCACGATTTTTGAACTGCCCGATCGCGAGTGCGGCGACACCGCGGACCTGCCAATGCTCGTCCAAAGTTGCCAGGCTAAGAGGCGCCAGTGCGCTGGTTGCATCGTGACCGACAACGCCCAGCGCGCGAACGGCCGCCCAGCGCACGGTCCAGCCACTCTGCATCAACAGCTCTTCGGCGGCCGGCCCGACATCGATAACCTGGCAAGCTGGCGAATTACTTTTTTCGTCGGTCGAGCCAACGGCACCCGTCGCCGCCCGACCAAGTGCCGGCAGCGCGTCGATGGCCGCAGTGCCTAATTGCTCGAGCGAGAACGCGGCGGCTTCACAAACCCGTGAATCGCGATCTTCTAGTGCAACCGCGAGGGCTGTTACAGTTGCGTCGAGATGTGGCTCGGCGGCCGTCGCGCCGAGCGCCCGAGCTGACGACCAGCGAACCACCCAGTTGGGATCGTCAAGCGCAGCGACGAGCCTTGGCGCAGCACCGGCCGCGGCAGGGCCAATGGCCCACAGCGCTCTTGCGGCCGCCCAGCGTGCCTGTAATACCGAGTCGTCGAGCAAGCCAGCGATCGCCGGAACCGCAATCCCGGCGTCTGCACCAATCCGACCCAGTGCCCGGACCGCGCCCCAGCGCACGGCGATACTTTTGTCGGAGAGCGCTTCGATCAGAACCGGCAGTGCCGGTTCGCCGATCAGCGACAGCGCCTCAACAACCTGCTCGGCGACACCCCAGTCACGATCGCGCAGCGCCCTCGCCAATGCTGGCAGCGCTGCCCGGCCATCCGGGCCCAATGCGCCAAGCGCGTGCGCCGCCGCCGCGCGCAATTGCCAGTCGTCGGCCGCCAGTGCGACAACCAGCTCAGGCAGCGCTTCGAGGCTTGCGGGTGCGAGCCCCGATAGTGCGAGCGCGGCCGAGGTTCTGACATCCATTGATTCACTTGCCAGGAGTTCGCGAATATCGGTCACCGCGTCCCCCGCCGGCATGGCCTCGAACGACAAGGCCGCCCTGCGCCGGACGACCCAGTCATCATCACTGAGTGCGTGCAGGAGACCGGGCAGTGCTGCTGCGGAACCGACACCAACATCGGCGAGCGCCTGCACGGCGGCGCGCCGAACCTGTATGTTGACGTCGTCGAGCGTCCGCGTCAGCGCGGGAATGGCGTCGGTCGCCGCCGGGCCGCCCGCAGCAATCGCCAGGGCGGCATCAAGCCTCGCGGTCCAGAGCGGATGCTCGAGACGATCGACCAGGGACTCCAGGCCTGCGACGCTCTGGGCCAGCGCCATGTTCACCAGCACGATCAGGAAAACACCGTTACAAGCGCAGATCCTCTTCATCGGCGGTTAACGCCCTTTCGCTTTGAGCTGCGCGTCGAGCCGCGGGAAAACGCGCCTGGCGTTGGCTTCGAACACCTTGTGTTGGCCAGCATCGGAAAGTTGCAACGCATCGATGTAACGCTTGGTGTCATCAAAGTAATGACCCGTCTCGCGGTCCACACCTTTGACGGCGCCGAACATTTCCGACGCGAACAATATATTGTCGATATCGATCACGCGAAACAGCAGATCGATGCCAGGTTGATGATATACGCAGGTATCGAAATACACGTTCTTCATGATGTGTTCGGTCAACAGCGGCTTGCCCAGCATGTCGGCCAGACCGCGATAACGCCCCCAGTGATAAGGCACGGCTCCACCACCGTGCGGGATGATAAGTCGCAAATCGGGGAAGTCGCCGAACAGGTCGCCCTGAAGAAACTGCATGAACGCCGTCGTATCTGCGTTGATGTAGTGCGCTCCGGTCGCATGGAAATTGGGATTGCAGGAACTCGAGACATGGATCATCGCCGGGACATCGAGTTCGACCATCGCTTCGAAAAACGGATACCACGCTCTGTCAGTCAGCGGCGGTCCGGTCCATCGACCACCGGAAGGGTCCGGATTAAGATTACAGCCGACAAATCCGAGTTCATTGACGCAGCGCGTGAGTTCGTCGACGCTGTTGCCAATCGGTATGCCAACGGACTGCGGCAGCTGGCAGACGCCGATGAATTGGTCGGGAAATAACTGCGTGACGCGGTGGATTGTGTCGTTGTTGATTCGGGTCCATGTTTTTGACACGGCTTCATCGCCGATGTGGTGCGCCATCGCCGACGCCTTCGGCGAGAAGATCGTCATGTCGGCGCCGCGATCCTGCAGTGCTTTCAGCTGATTGTTTTCTATAGTTTCGCGAATCTCATCATCACTGATGTCTTGCAGCTCGGGCCGCGGCTTGTTGGGATCGTCGAAGTGCGCGACCTGCGCATCGCGATAGGCCTGGAGCTGCTGCGGCGCCGTCGTGTAATGGCCGTGGCAATCGATGATCATCTGTAAGTCTCCCGCGATCGCACGTTCATGGTGCCGGCTATTCTTCGGCTGATCCGGACACGTACTGCAGACCTTTTTGGGCGAGCCGCGGACGCATGTTGTTGATGTCCAGGCCCAATTCGCCGTTGCTGTAACGGACACGGACCTCGGTTTCACGTTGCTCACGCTCAAGCGATTTCTCGAGCACCCGGGATGCTTCGTCACGGCGCACAATGACGACACCGTCGTCATCGGCGAGCACAAGGTCCCCCGGGTGGACCTGTTGATTCGCACAGACGATCGGAATGTTCACGCTGCCGAGCGTTTCTTTGACTGTGCCCTGCGCCGAGATGCACCTGGACCAGACCGGGAAGTCCATGCTCGTCAATTCGGCCACATCGCGAATTCCGGCATCGATGATCAGCGCGTGGATGCCGTGCGCCATGAATGACGTCGCCAACAGGTCGCCAAAGTAACCGTCGCTGCACGGTGACGTCGGCGCGACGACCATGATGTCGCCCTCTTGGCATTGTTCAACGGCGACGTGGATCATCCAGTTATCGCCGGCCGGCACGGAAACGGTTATCGCCGTACCGGCCACCCGCCTGCCGGCAAAGATCGGCCGCATATACGACGCCAGCAATCCCTTTCGCGCTTGCGCTTCGTGCACAGTGGCAACACCCAACTCGGCGAACTGTTTGACGAGCCCGGCATCTACGCGGGAAATGTTTTCAATGACTACGCCCATCGGGGTCGCTCCTTACTTGACGCTGATTCAGAGCGGCGATTACTCCCAGGGCAGTAGCGAAACGTGGATGACATCCTGCGCGGCGCCGACGGCCTTGATCGCCTTATCCGTGTGCTCGAGACCCATACGATGTGTCGTAATCAGATCCAGAGGAAACCGATCCGAGGCCAGCTGTTTGAGCGCCAGCTCACACGATTCATAATTGTGGCCGCGGGCAGCTTTTACTGTGATGTACTTGTTCGCGATCTTGCCCAACGGAAAGTCCGGGAACGTGGCCACCTCGCCTTGCACGAGAATCGTGCCACCCTTGCGACATAGCGCATCGATACCGAACAGCAAGGGTGTGAGTCCGCCGCCGGCCGTGCAATCGAGTGCAACGTCGACGCCCTCGCCGCCGGTGATATCCATGACACGCTCCAGCGGATCCTCTTCGTCGACGTTGATCAAGTGATCGGCACCGAGCCGCTTGGCGACGTCGAGCCGCACCTTGTCCTTGGTCGTGCCAGTGACGATGATCAGAGAGGCTCCGGCCTGTCGGCACGCGACCACTTGCGACATACCTTGTTGCCCGGGACCCTGAATCAGCACGCTGGTACCGTAACCCACACCACAGTCGAACAAGGCCCACTGAATACCATTCGCCATCGGTGTCACAACGCCAGCAAGTTCCGCCGAAATCGTGTCGGGCACCTTGTGCAGCACGGCATTCCACGGCAGGTACATGTACTGGGCAAAACCGCCCCATAAATGTGGCGGACGCAGTGCAGACGTGTAACCGTATCGCAACGCCTCCGGATTCTTGCGCCAATCAGTGGCGTTACAGAGACGGTATTCGCCCTTGTGGCACCATTTACATGCGAAACACGGCACATAATGCTCGATGAAGACCAGGTCGCCTTCCTTGACATTCTTGCGGTCCTGAAACTGTTTTCCGATCTTGTCGATGTAACCGATATTCTCGTGACCCATGATAACCGGATCATCGATCGGAGGATTTGCATAGAATTTGACATCCGTGCCGCAAATGCCCGCGACTTCCATTTTAACCAGTGCGCCGTCAACCGGAATCTCGGGCATCGGGTACTCGCGGAACTCGGTTTTGTGCGCGCCGGTTCGTACCGCCGCAACGACTTTCTGTGACAAAGCATTCTCCTGCATCGAATTTAGAGCTGCTTTTTTTGACTTTAGCAGCCACCTCTAACGCGGGCAAATCTGTGGAAGGCGCGAACCTTACGACATTGAATTAGATCTGGCGTGCCTCTGGCAGCGGCGGCAACGATTCCTTTTCGTGCTCGTAAGGGTCAGCCATTTGTGATTCACGCCCTTGCTCCGCGAGCGCCTTGGCAAACATCGTGCGCACTACCTCGCTCTCATCGGCGTAATCGATCTGGTGCCCGCCGATACGACGACTGATCCACGCCTTCGGCACGCCCTGTGAGTTTCGAATCGCGACCCCTTCGTACTTGAACGCAAGGTAGCGAGCCGGTGCATCACCGGTATTGAAGTGCTGGTGGTACCACATATTCGGCGGCGTAATCATGGTGCCGGCTTTCCATTCGTAGCGCGTCGGCTCCTCACCCTCCGGCCACATGAGCGAGTAGCCTTGACCGGCCAGAACAATTACGTGTGCCCCGGGGCCGTGCGCATGCGCTTTTTTGTAGGTGCCCACGGGAAATTGCGAGATGTGGCCGTTCATTGAACTCTTCGCAAAGTTAAAGCGGATGTGGCCCCCACCGGCTCCGCGCTCTTTGGCTTCAATCAGTGGCAGGCTGACCGCGTCCGACACGAAGTTGCTCTCAAGCAATAAGCCGCTGACATCATTTCTCGGCGCGAAATAGTCGGGCTCGCCGGAGAATCGCGTCTTGAAATCATACCCTGTATTGAAAATAAACTCGGGTTCCTCGAACACGTTCATTATCGGCGGCAGATTGGTTACAGCGACAAATCGCACCTTTTCGTCGCCCGAACCATTGAAATGCTGATGCCAGGCATTGACCGGAATCGCAAACAGCGCGCCAGCCTGCCATTCGAAGGAAACTCTCTGCCCGGCGTCATTCCAAACCGTCGTCGAGCCGTGACCGCTCAGGATCATGATCATTTCTTCGTAAAGTTGTCGCTGCGGCGCTAGCTCGTCGCCGTTATCAATCTCGCAGACGTAACAGTCGTTCGACGTACGCGAAGCGTCGTGATTAATGAAGACACCGTGACCATTGCGCCGCGGCCATGGCTTCAACGCTACATCATTCAGGTCAGGTACGTAGATGCCGTCGATGATGTCGAGGCCCTCGGCCTTGACCCAGCGCGTATAGGGGGTTTCTATTTCTTTGGCGAACTTCTTGACAATGTCTTCGGAGACAATCGCGTCTTTTTTCATTTGCTCACCCCGGGTACAGAAAATGCTATTTTTTTTGCGGCGGCCACTCTAACGTATTCTAGCGCGGCATATCAGTTTCTCTGGACACCGTTTCAACCGCATCCATTCATGTTCAGAAGGATCCGGCCAGCGTCAACCGAACGCGCACTCCATCAGTGCGGTCTCGAATCTCAATCCTGTCGAGCGGCGATAGTTCGCGCTCGTCCGTATAGATGTCGCGATATCTGAATTGATGGAAATCGGCCAGGTTCAGGGCATCGAAACGTATTTTGAGTCCCCACCAGCGCGTCGTTTCCACAAACACATTCGCTTCAAGCCCGTCTTCGTGCTCAACCAGTTCATCGACCTTGAATTCGAAGCGGTTGCCACGTTTACGCAGGTTCCAGCCCCAGGCGACGCGCGCCGCCTCGAGGTCCTGCCGGAAATCCACGGCAAACGCGTAACGATTCTCATTGTCTAGCGACAACGGCTTGCGAACATCGCCCTCGCCCGACAACACACGATCTTCGCCGGTGACGGGGTCCGTCACCCTGGAATCCTGCAGGCGAGCCTCGATATCGAGCCGCGCCCCGGTCAGGCCCAGACGATCGAGCGGTATGGTCGTTTCCAGCAGCGCACCCCAGCGTTCACCGGAACCGATGTTGCCGGGCACCTCGGACAGCGCATCAATTGGCGGCGGAATTCTTACCGGCAGCAAATCTTCGACGTCGGTAATCCAGTGGTAGAACAGCGTGATCTTGAAAACGCCGAGTTCGCCAAAGCGGCGTTCTTCGCTGAGTTCGGCAACCCAGGTCGATTCTGGTGACAGGTCCGGGTTGCCGAGCGCGAGGTCGTCGTCCTGGAACACTGTGGAACTGACAAAGTCGGAGAAGTCCAGCTGTGACACTTCCCGCCCCAGGCGCAGACGCGTCTGCCGTTCTTGCGTCGGTGAGTACGCCACCGACAGGTTCGGTTTGAGGAATGTGAAACTGCGCTTATTCGTCGCATCGCCAGATTGGCTGATCGTGGACGCCTCTCCGCCGATGCCGTAACCAACCTCAAGCACACCATGAAACCACGTATCGCTCAGCAGAAACTCAAAGCGTTCTTCTTCGGCGCGTGTGTTGGCTCCGGGCACGGGAACCACGACTGGACCCGATCCCGTGTCGACGGTTTGCACGAGTTCAGCATCGATGACATTGCTCGCCGCCTCGATGTCAAAATTGACGGCATGATTCTCCCAGCCGGCCCAGTCGAATTCCAAACGCAAAATTGCCTCCGATTGGACGACATTGCTATCGGCAAAACGAATAAACTCCAGCGCACCAGCACTGTCGATTCGATTTTGTGCCGACGTCGCGTCCTCATCGTCACGCGTGTAGAGCAGTATCGCCTTGCCGAGAAGGTCTGAACCAAGTCTGCGTTCAGCGTCAACACCAATTTCGAACTGTTTCTCGTCACCGGTGTCGACGAAGAAGTCATCGCTTTGCGCACCCGGCGCCTCTGGCGCAACCACTGAGTCCAGGGTCTCCTCAAATTTGATTGCGCCGAACCGCGTATTTGCGGTGATAAGCGTCTCGCCAATCCAGGTCAGCATGTTGAAGTTGGCAAAACTCGCATCGCCCTGCCTGGAGTCCTCTTCGAGACGGGCTTCAAGCAACGTGCCCGACGGATCATAGATGTCCTCGACGCCGGATTCGCTCGAACGAAAACGCCGGTAAACGAGGCCAACATTGTATTCAATCGATTTCCAGGTATCCGACAGCGACGCGCTACCACGCACGGTCAACGGACTGAGGTCAAAGGTCTTACGTACAGCCAGGTCCCACCGAACCGTCGCAGGAATATCTTCGCGCAAAATAACGCTTATGACCGACGACTGAGAACGCAGGTCAATGCCGCGCACCCGGCCACGAATCAAGTCAATGCGTTCGACCTGGCTC
>JADFKA010000275.1 GCA_022565135.1 Pseudomonadota bacterium | reverse complement strand
ATAGCGTCTCCCTCGAAAGGCCAGATATACATTCGCGTCTGAACTCTGATTAAAGAAATTGTTTGCTAGACTGGAGGAGTCCATATACAAAGCAGCCGGTCAATTTGGCGAAGCGAGATTCTTGAAAGCAATATTTTTTGATATCGATGGAACGCTGATTGAGTCTATGTCCATCGACTCTGACCTCTACTTTTCTTCGATTTCGGCAGTCCTTGGCACGGTCGAGTTTCGGCCAAATCTCAACGACTACGATCACGTAACGGACAGCGGCATAATTGCGCAGCTTCTAGCTGATAACGACTTTGCAGTAGAATCGAGCGCGATAGATTTGATACGAGAACGATATGTCGCCAGTGTGTCTGCGCATATCGAATCGGTCGGCCCGTTTCCTACTATTCACGGAGCGACTCAATTTGTTGACAGGCTTCGCGACTCAAAAGAGCATAAGGTCGCGATTGCGACGGGCGGCTGGAGAGGCTCCGCGATTCTGAAACTTGAGACATCAGGGATCGACATCGATGGAATTCCTGTTGCTTCATGTGATGACTCACATTCACGAGCAGAAATTATGCGCGTCGCACTCGCAAGGCTCGGTGACGAGTTTGAATCAGTTACGTATTTTGGAGATGCCGAGTGGGATCGGCGGGCGTGCCAAACCCTTGGATGGGACTTTGTTCCAGTTGGTTCTGATCTCGGTGGCATTCAGTCCTACGATGGTGTCGATCTATAGCGCGATTGACCGCTTGTGGCCGTAAGCGGTCAGTCAGATTGAGGTTTTTCATCGAATCTGAACGACCGCTTTTCGGCAAAGTGGACATTGAGTGCTGATCGAATTGCACGCTGAATGTCAGTACAAAAACCGACTGAGTTATTCAATAACGGCCAGCCGGTAATCGTATCGATCCGCTGCGGCGTAGCCGTTCACTTCGATGTAGTAGGCAAGGCCCGCGGTAAGCTCCACGGTGAACTCTTGCCTGGCCATGGTCCCGACCGGCGTACTCGCAATCGTGGTCTGGTTCTGGTCGTAAATCATGATGTACACGGATTCGTCTGCGACGCTCTCGTTGCAAGTATCAGCACAAAGATAAATATGGTGTGCACTGCTGCGTTTGGGCGTAAAGATAAAGTAATCTGCAATATCATCTGTGCTCTGCACGCTGCCATGTAGCCGAATTCCCTCGCCTGTGCTTGCAGAACCGCCGGGAAAATTCACGATATTGGCGTTGTCGAGCAGGTTGTTCGGCTCGTATTCGTCGATATCGCCAAGTTGTCCCAATGCTGCTGAGTCCTTGCCCATGTCGATTGAGTAGATGCCTGAATCCTGTTCCTTGTCTGGCGCAGACCCGCTTGAACCAAAAGCGCATACGATGAAAAAAACCAGGTTTTCCGTACATATAGACGGCGCCTTTTTCTTGTCATCCCCGCCGCCACACGCGGACAGCATTATTAACAGGCTGAGCACTGCCAGCTGACATAAAGAATTTTTCAAGCTGTGTCTCGTTTTCATGAGTTCTCTCCAGTTTTTCTCGCACCGGATTCGGGTCTGAATCCGCACCTGTAGTCTCAGATAACGACGCTGACAGTGCCTGATGTCCTGCTGATGACTAGCTGAGGAATTCGGGAGGATTTTGTGTTGCATAAGCAGCAGTGGCACCAGATACTGTGAGCCCGTTCGCGTAGATGAAGTGCAGCCACCCGGCAGACGATGCAACAACCGCAACTGTTTGAATTCCAAGGACCTGTCGCCGGAGTCGATGAGGCAGGCCGGGGCCCGCTCGCCGGGCCGGTCGTCGCCGCAGCTGTGATCCTGCATCCCGATCGGCCCATTCATGGGCTCGACGACTCAAAGAAACTCAGTGCGCAGCGTCGCGAGGTGCTGGCCCGAGAGATTCGCGAGCGGGCCATGTCGTGGTCGGTCGCGTGGGCCGATGCAGCCGAGATCGATGCGTTGAATATCCTGGCGGCAACGATGCTGGCGATGCGACGAGCGATACTGGGTCTTGCGGTGGTGCCCGCCGCCGTTCGAGTCGATGGCAATCGATTGCCCGACTTGAGATTTCGCGATCAGCAAATCGATGGCGAAGCAATTGTTGGCGGCGACGCCAAGGTGCCCGCGATCAGTGCGGCGTCGATAATCGCCAAGACCACACGCGATCGAATCATGGTTGCTCTCGACAGTCTCTTCCCGCATTACGAGTTCGCCAGGCACAAGGGCTATGGCACCGCGATACACCGCGATCGCCTGCAGCTGTATGGGCCGTGTGAACAGCATCGTCGCAGCTTCGCACCGCTGAGGTTGGTGAGATGACTAGAGCCCATCTCATAAATCCGCATGGCCGCGAAGCGGACTCTGCGGGATGGGCTGCAAGGCACGAGGAGTGCTACGTGGTCATTCCACTTAAACGACGAGCAACGCCGCAGCACACCCGCAGAGTCGCTTCCCGTACGGGTTTCGGCGCACAGGTTCGGAATACATCGTTGCGAGCCTTGCCAATGACCACCGGCATTGGACGTGGCTCACGCCTCGTCTACGAACCTGTGCGCCTGAAACGCGGCTCATGAGGATTGATGAGATGGGCTCTACTAAAGCCTTCGTTCACCTGCACCTGCATACCGAGTATTCGCTCGTGGACAGTACCGTTCGCATCGCCGAACTGATGCCACGATGTGTGGCAGGTGCGATGCCGGCGATTGCGCTTACGGATCAAAACAACCTTTTCGGCATGGTGAAGTTTTTCAAAAAGGCTGTGGCCGTTGGCGTCAAACCGATTATCGGCGCGGACCTGCGTATCGCAACTGACGATGAACAAGACAAGCCTTATTCGCTCATCCTGCTGTGCCAGAACACCATGGGATATCGCAATCTCTCTCGACTTCTGACCAGGACCTACCTCGAAGGTCAACGACGTGGTGAACCGCTTGCGCGACGCGAATGGCTGAATCGCGATAGTTGCGAGGGGTTAATCGCATTGTCGGGCGGCATGCACGGCGATGTTGGCCGTGCACTTA
>JADFKA010000274.1 GCA_022565135.1 Pseudomonadota bacterium | reverse complement strand
CATTCCTGTTCGTGAACAGGCTCGAGTTAGCGATTATCGATCATTGGAAAATTTATATCGGTGCGCTCGTCGTTTCGCTGCTGGTGACCGTGCCTCTGATTATCAGCGATGAGCGGCAAGGCAAGACATCGACCGTCAGCATTGCCGTTATCTTGCTGCTGGCGGGTGAACTCACGCTGACATTTGGGGCATTCGGTGTGACCCCGGTATTTATGGCGCTCGTGCTGTTTTTTGCCGGATTCAACTTCCTCGAAGCTGGCCTGCCGGCGAGATTATCATTGCTTGCCGATGGTGCTGCGAGAGGGGTATCGCTGGGTGTGTTCTCCAGTACGCAGTTTTTCGGCGCATTCGTTGGTGGTCTTATTGGCGGCCGCTTTCTGGCGGCCGGCCGCCCGGCCGATGTATTTTTTGTCTGCGTGCTGCTGGCCGCGATATGGCTCGCGGCGTCCGGCCTGTTCCGCAAGTGACCAGGTATTTTGGCGACAGTTTACTTAATTCGAGAATTGCGCCTGGGTTGTCTTTTGACCGTAGTAAAGCGCCGCGCAGCGAGTTCCCGTGAAGCGGGATAGAGACATGACGGAGGAGCTATCCCAGGTGCTAAAATTGAATCTTGTATTTAGTAAACTGTCACGAAATACTAGAAATCGGGCTGGTAATTGGGCCGACAGGCACTACAATAGGCGACCCTCACGGGCCCGTTGGTCTGTGGGTATAACTAAAGAATCAATTAATCTGACAGGGGACCTGCTATGGCCCGCGGCATAAACAAAGTCATCATCATCGGCAATCTCGGGGGCGACCCCGAGACACGCTATATGCCCAATGGCTCGGCGGTGACCAATATCACTGTGGCGACCAACGAGAGCTGGAAAGACAAGCAAACGGGCGAGCAAAAAGATCGCACCGAATGGCACAAGGTCGCAATGTTTAATCGGCTTGCCGAAGTGGCAGCCGAGTACCTCCGCAAGGGGTCACAGGTCTACATCGAGGGCAAGTTGCGTACGCGCAAATGGCAGGACAGGGACGGCAACGACCGCTACACGACCGAAATCATCGCCGATGAAATGCAAATGCTCGGCGGTCGCAGCGGCGGATCGGCGCCGATGGGCGCGGGCCCCAGTGCAGACAGTCCGGTAAGTGAGCCGCCGAAACCGGGTCCTGACGATTTTGATGACGACATTCCCTTCTAGACTAACAAGCAAACAATTCGGTATTTCGCGCGGTGCAGGCTGATTGATAGCCTGTACCGCGCTTTCATTACAGGACACGAGATTTATGGGCGCGTTTAAAGAGCCGCATGGCGGCGAACTGCAGTATTTATATTTACCGGCCGGCGAGGTTGTGGCCGAAAAAAAGGCCGCGTGCGAGTATACGTCCTGGGATCTGACTGAGAGGCAGCTGTGCGACATTGAGTTGTTGCTCAACGGCGGGTTTTCTCCGTTGCACGGATTTCTCAACAAGGAGGACTACGATTCGGTCGTCAATACAATGCGCCTTGCTAGCGGCGTACTCTGGCCGATTCCGATTACGCTCGATGTCACGGAGGAATTCGCAGCAGGTATCAAGACCGGTGACAAGCTTGCGCTTCGCGATCTTGAAGGTGTCGTCCTCGCAACGCTTGAAGTTGGCGACGTGTGGTCACCCGATCTGGATGCAGAAGCCAAGGGCGTATATGGCAGCAATGATGATGCACATCCAGCTGTTAACTATTTGAAAAAGATAGGTAATTCTGTGTATGTTGGTGGTCGTCTGCGTGGCGTCGAAGTGCCGACACACTATGATTTCAAACATCTGCGCGATGCGCCTCGTGAAATCCGAGACCGTTTTAAAAAGCTGGGTTGGCGCAAGGTTGTTGCGTTTCAGACGCGCAACCCGATGCACCGTGCCCACCAGGAAATCACGATGCGAGCGGCACGCGATTTCGAGGCAAACTTGCTGATCCATCCGGTAGTTGGCATGACCAAGCCCGGCGATGTCGATCACTTCACGCGCGTGCGCTGCTACGAGCTGCTATTGGGCCGCTACCCGGAACAAACGACAATGCTCAGTTTGCTGCCGCTCGCCATGCGCATGGGCGGACCGCGCGAAGCGTTGTGGCACGCAATCATTCGCAAAAACTATGGTTGCACACATCTAATCGTTGGCCGCGACCACGCGGGACCTGGGCAGGACAGCAATGGCAACGATTTCTACGGACCCTACGAGGCCCAGGACCTGCTCAGAGAACACGAGAAAGAACTGGATATCTCGATGGTGCCGTTTCAGTTATTGGTTTACGCTGAAAATCGTGCGCAATACGTGCCAATTGACGAAACCAGCGATGACGATTACGTACTGAATATTTCCGGCACTGAGTTGCGACGTCGCTTGCAGGAAGGTCTGGAAATTCCTGAGTGGTTCTCGTTTCCCGATGTTGTAGCCGAATTACGCAAAACGCATCCACCGCGTCATAAGCAAGGATTCACAGTGTTCTTCACCGGGCTTTCGGGATCGGGCAAGTCGACGATCGCCAATGCGTTGATGGTCAAACTGATGGAGATGGGCGGCCGGCCGGTCAGTCTGCTCGATGGTGACATCGTGCGCAAGAACCTGTCGAGCGAGCTTGGTTTCTCGAAGGAGCACCGCGATCTGAACATTCGCCGCATCGGCTATGTTGCCAGCGAGATCACCAAGAATGGCGGCATTGCGATCTGTGCGCCAATCGCACCGTATGCAAGTACGCGTCGTCATGTCCGCGAGGTGGTCAGTACTGGTGGTGGCTTCCTCGAGATTCATGTCTCGACGTCGCTCGAGGTTTGCGAAGAACGCGATCGCAAGGGGCTCTATGCGTTGGCGCGTGCTGGTAAGATCAAGGAGTTTACGGGTATCAGCGATCCCTACGAAATACCTGAGAATGCGGAAATGGTCATTGATACGGTTAACATATCGCCGGACCAGGCAGCACATCGTATACTGGTTAAATTGGAGGCCATGGGCTTTATCAGGTAGGGAGCCTGCATTGGGCCGATGATCGCGGCCGGGTTATTTGTCGCCGT
>JADFKA010000273.1 GCA_022565135.1 Pseudomonadota bacterium | reverse complement strand
CCGGCATGTCCCCGGCTGCTACCGATACGCAGGGCCATTACGTCGCCCAGGTCGAAGTGGACAACGGTCGTGTCGATATCACATTTGGCAATGAAGCCCACCAGGATATCTTTGGCGGCACCATATCCTTCACTCCGTATATGACCGTAAGCGGCGGCGTTATCTGGCGCTGCGCTGGCGCAGCAGCTCCTAGCGGATCTGTTGAAATGTCGGGCGGTGGCGTCACGGCCGTACATGTAGCACCGACCATCGATTCTCGATACCTGCCCTCAAGCTGTCGCAACTAGAGCGGCAAATATCAGCGGGATCGGCGTTTTACTTAATCAAATTCCTTAACTGTGACCAAGCGCACAAAATCCAGTTGATCCGGTGACTTGGATCAGTGAGACTATGACGTTCGACGCATCGTTTGAACGGCTTATTCCTTATGGCAGCAACCGCATCGCGAACACTTCTCGCCGGCTTGCCAAGGCGTCTCGTCCAGGACGGGCTGATTGGCGAAGAGCAGCTTCTTGAGGCGACCGAGCTCGCCAAGAAGCAGAAATTGCCGCTGGTCGCCTATCTCGTCAACGAGGAGCTGGCTGACGCACGTGCGATAGCGGTCGCAGCGTCGCATGAATTTGGCGTACCGCTGCTCGATCTCGATGCCATCGATATTGACCTCGATGTTGTGCGATCCGTCGATCAGAAGCTGGTCAGCAAATACCGTGTTTTACCGCTCGTCAGACGTGGCCAGAGGCTGTTCCTGGGCATCTCTGATCCCACGAATTTGCAAGCAATTGACGACATCAAGTTCCAGACTAGTCTGAGAATAGACCCGGTAGTCGTTGAACAAGACAAACTTGAGGAACTCATCGTCAAGGCCATCGAAGCCGTCGACACGACGATGGACGGCCTCGACGACGATGATTTTGATCTTGAGAATCTTGATATCGGCGGCGAAGATGATGAACCGGATGAAATTCAAAGAGCCGACATCGAAGATGCGCCAGTCGTTCGATTTGTTAACAAGATCTTGTTGGACGCGATCAAACGTGGCGCGTCGGATGTTCACTTCGAGCCCTACGAGAAGTTCTTCCGAGTGCGCACACGGCTTGACGGCGTTCTCTCCGAGGTCGCTCAACCACCAGTTGCCCTGGCAACCAAGGTATGTGCGCGCCTCAAGGTCATGTCACGTATGGACATTGCCGAACGCCGAGTGCCACAGGACGGGCGCATCAAAATGCGCCTGTCGAAAAATCGCGCGATCGATTTTCGTGTCAATTCCTGCCCGACGCTGCATGGCGAGAAGATCGTGCTGCGTATTCTCGATCCTGCCCAGGCGCAACTGGGTATTGAAGTACTCGGGTACGAAGAGGATCAGAAGCAGATGTACCTCAAACATCTCAACAAACCTTACGGCATGATTCTCGTCACAGGCCCGACCGGATCAGGTAAAACGGTCTCACTGTATACGGGCATGAGTATTTTGAATACCGTAGACCGCAATATTTCGACAGCTGAAGATCCGGTCGAAATCAATTTGCCGGGTGTCAATCAGGTCAATGTTAATCCCAAGGTCGGATTGACATTTGCTTCGGCGCTCAAAGCATTTTTGCGGCAGGACCCCGACATTATCATGGTTGGTGAGATTCGTGACCTTGAAACTGCGGAGATTGCGACCAAGGCTGCCCAAACCGGTCACCTGGTGTTGTCGACATTGCATACCAATGACGCGCCGAAAACACTGACACGGCTTGTGGACATCGGCGTAAAACCTTATGCGATCGCAACGTCGGTAAGTTTGATCATAGCGCAGCGACTCGCCAGGAAACTCTGCGACAACTGCAAGGAAACCAAAGACGTTCCGCGTGAAGCGCTGGAAAAAGAAGGGTTCGATGCTGAGGAACTTGATAGCGGAATTACGATTTTCGCGCCGATCGGGTGCAAGAGTTGTAACGATGGCTACAAAGGCCGGATTGGCATCTTCCAGGTCATGGAAGTGACCGAGGCCATGGGACGCATCATCATGGAAGGCGGCAACGCCATACAGATCGCCGACCAGGCAAAAAGTGAAGGGGTAATCGATTTACGACGTGCCGGATTGAACAAAGTCAAGGACGGGGTTACAAGCCTTGAGGAAATCAACCGGGTTACAATCGAGTAGTTTTCGACCTCGCTAATGGACGAAGAAAATGGCTGGATCAGCAGTAATGGGCAACGTCCCTTTTGTCTGGGAAGGTACCGACAGAAAGGGCAATAAGGTTAAAGGCAAGAGCATGGCAGCTAATGAGGCTGCTGTGCGTGCTGACTTGCGACGCAAAGGCGTAGTACCGACTCGCGTCAAGAAACAAAGATCAGGGTGGTTTTCGGGTGGCGGCACCATTACCCCCGGTGACATCGCGCTCTTCAGCCGCCAGCTTGCGACGATGCTCGCCGCGGGTATTCCGCTCGTGCAATCGTTCGAAATCGTCGGCACCGGTCACGAGAACGCTGCCATGCAGAAGTTGATAATGGCTGTCAAAGCCGATGTAGAGGGTGGCAGCGCACTCGCCGAGGCATTAGCAAAACATCCGCTGTATTTTGACGACCTGTTTGTCAATCTCGTTGAGGCTGGCGAACAAGCTGGCGCACTCGACACGCTGCTCGAGAAGATTGCAACGTATAAGGAAAAAACTGAGGCACTGAAAAAGAAAATCAAGAAGGCACTGACCTATCCGGCAGCAGTAGTTGTTGTCGCATTTGTCGTGACAACCATTCTGTTGATCTTCGTAATACCGGCATTTGAGGATCTGTTCAAGGGCTTTGGCGCAGACCTGCCATCCTTTACGCGAATGATTATCGACTTGTCAGTATTCGTCCGCGAAAAGGGCGTCTTCATAGCCATCCTAATGGGCGGCAGCGTCAGCACGTTTTTCTACTTTCAGAAACGCTCAAGAAAAATGCGACACTTTCTTGATCGCATGTCACTCAAGATGCCAGTTATTGGCTCGATCCTGCGGAAGGCGGCCGTCGCACGCTATGCGCGTACGCTGTCAACAATGTTCGCGGCCGGCGTGCCATT
>JADFKA010000272.1 GCA_022565135.1 Pseudomonadota bacterium | reverse complement strand
GCAGCCGATAACACCGCCACCGATAATGACGGCGTTCGCTTTTTTAGGAAGATCCGTCATAGCGTCATGCCCGCAGCCGCTCATTGGCGGGATCGTATACAGGGTCCTTGAGAACCCGGGCCTTGTAACGGTCGCCGAGCAATGCGATGTCGAGTTCGGTGCCGGCGCTGGCCAGGTCCGGCGTCACGTAACCAAAACCCAGGCTTTTATGGGTGGCGTGACCATAGCCACCCGACGTCGTCACGCCCACACACTCGTCACCTGCGAAGATCGGCTCGTTGCCACGAACGTCCGAGTCTGTCGTGTCGATCTCGAAGTAGATAAGTTGCATCAACCGTTCTTCGTTCTGTTGCGCGAGCGTTGCATCCCGGCCAGTGAACTCATCTTTGTCGAGCTTGAGGAAGCGCTGCATATCGGCATCGATCATCGTGACTTCGTTCGTAAGTTCCGCGCCCCAGCCGCGATAGGCCTTTTCTATGCGCAGGCTGTTGACGGCATACAGCCCGAAGTCCGCGATGCCAAATTCGTTGCCGGCATCCCATAATGCGTCATACAGCGCCTGCAAGTCTTGCATCGGCGCGTGCAGCTCCCAGCCAAGTTCACCGACGTAATTGATGCGCAATGCGCGAAGTTCAGCGCCGGCGACCCTGATTTCCTGGCCACTGAGCCAGCGGAACGACTCGTTACCCAAGTCAGTGTCGGTGAGTTTGCCCAGCACATCTCTGGCCCTGGGCCCGGCGAGCACCAGTACGCCGCGATCATCGGTGACGTTTTCGATGCTGACGTCTTCGGAGTCAAGACAGCCCTGCACTATATGATCGAGATCGCGTAGCTCGGCACCGGCGGCCGACAGCAGGTAGTAGCACTGATCTGCCAGGCGCGTAATCGTAACTTCACCGAGTATGCGGCCGTTCGTGGACAGAATATGCGCGAGTACGATGCCACCGTTCTTCGCTGGCATGCGGTTCGCGCACAGGCGATTCAAAAATACTTCGGCGTCCGGGCCCGTGACGTCGTACTTGGCGAAGCCACTCAGGTCCAGGATGCCCACGCGCTCACGGACTGCGATGCATTCGTCGCGAACGATGTCGAACACATTGTTGCGGCGATAGCTGTAGTCTTCATCACGACCATCGAGCGAGTACCACTTAGGCCGCTCCCAGCCAAAGGTTTCGGTGAACACGCCACCTTTAGCCTTGAGCTGTTCGTACAACGGGCTCGTACGTTGCGGACGACCGGCCGGCAATTCTTCGCCAGGCAGGATCGTGGCGTAAGTCATGTGGTAGTCCTGGAATGCCTTGGCCCGCGCGTAATCTTTATCGGCGAACACGCCAAGCCGGCGCGGATCGAACCCGGTCATGTTGATTTCCGCATCGCCATGCAGCATCCATTGTGCAAGGTACTTGCCGCAGCCGGCGCCCTGTGCGATGCCGAACGACGCACCGCAGCATAGCCAAAAATTCTTGATGCCAGCCACGGGTCCAAGGTAGGGCGGGCCATCGGGTGGGTGCGGAATGGCGCCATTGACGATGCGCTTGATGCCGGCGTCTTCGAGAATGGGCAGACGCTCCATCGCCCGGCCCAGCCACGGCATCAGGCGCTCGAGATCATCGGCGAACAATTCGCTGTCCGATTCCCAGGGCGGGTAACCGTTCGGCGCCCAGGCTTCGGTCATTTGTTCGTCTTCGTAAATACCGATGAGTCCGCTCTTTTGTTCCTGTCGAATATAAGCCGATGCGTGCGGATCACGAATGACCGGAATTTCCTCGTCGCGTTCAACAAACTCTGCAACGTTCCCGGTGATTACATAGTGGTGTTCCATATTGACCAGGGGCATGTCGCTGCCTACCATTTTCGAGATCTGGCGCGCATAACAACCACCGGCGTTCACCACGACTTTGGCGACCACATTGCCTTTCTCGGTGATGACCTCCCATTCACCCGATGGCCGCAGCTTGATGTCGAGCACACGATTGTGGCGCTCGATCGATGCGCCCATGTTGCTCGCCCCACGCGCCATTGCATTGGTGAGTCCTGAGGGGTCGGCGTGACCGTCGCCGGTCGTATAGGCGCCTGCAATAACGCCGCTCGTGTCGAGGAAGGGAACGATCTTCCGAATCTCGTCCGGCCCGATGATTTCCATCTCGAAGCCGACGCTCTGCGAAATTCCGTACAAATACTTGAACCAGTCGAGATCGTCCTTATCACGCGCGAGGCGAATACCGCCAGACGCATGCCAGCTCACATACTGTCCGGTTATTGCTTCCAGGCGTGGGTAAAGATCGTTGCTATACGCATGAATCTTGGCGAGGTTGTAATTGCCAATGAGGCTGGGGCACTGTCCGGCCGCGTGCCACGTAGAACCGGAGGTCAACTCGCCTTTCTCGATCAGAAGACTGTCCGTGCAGCCTTCTTCGGCGAGGTGATAGAGGAGTCCGACTCCCATGATGCCGCCACCGACGATAACGATTTCTGCATGCGATTGAATAACGACCTCCTGGCTGCGGCAATTTGCGGAACTATAACGTGCAAAAGCATCGGCCTCATAGCCTGCTGGATTGACCGCTTGCAGGTTTAACGCGCATATTGCAGATTCGGCCAGTCTGGATGAGGAATCGTCGTGCCTTTGGAAATGAACCGTGAAGTCTTTATCACCTGCCCGGTGACTGGATCTGGCAACACGCAAGATAGGTCGCCGCACGTGCCACGGTCACCTAAAGACATTGCCGCAAGCGCGATCGAGGCGGCGAAGGCCGGTGCCGCCATCGTGCATTGCCATGTCCGCGATCCGGAAACCGGCGCAGCGTCAAGACGGGTCGACCTGTATCGCGAGGTGACGGAGCGCATACGCGAATCCGCTACCGATGTCGTCATCAACCTGACGGCAGGCATGGGTGGTGACCTCGTTTTCGGCCCGGCAGACGCGCCGTTGCCGCTCAACGAAGCGGGCACCGACATGGCAACTGCCGAGGAGCGTGTCGAGCATGTCGCCGAATGCCTGCCCGAGATCTGCACGCTCGATTGCGGCACGATGAATTTCGCGGAGG
>JADFKA010000271.1 GCA_022565135.1 Pseudomonadota bacterium | reverse complement strand
ATTGTTTGCCTGCGCCTCGGTTACGAGTCTTGTCAAAGCCGGATCGTTGAAGGTTTCGATCCAGCCTACCTGTACTGCGCCTGCATCCGATTGCGTGCCCCATTGTTCGGGCGAGGCCGGGGTTTCGCTTTCCACCGCTTGATCGACGTCGGCCTCGACTTCCTCGCGGGACGGTGCGGCACCGCATGCCGTCAGCAATGCACCTACCGCTACTATTGGCAGACCGGCTCTAAGCGTCCACATTACGAATCTCCTCAGGCCCGATCTTGAAAAACATGGCGTAAAGAACAGGAACGATGACGAGCGTGAGCACGGTTGCGAAAGTCAGACCGAAAACCAGAACAACCGCCATGGATTGAAAAAACGCATCGAAGAACAGCGGTATCACACCAAGCACGGTCGTGAGTGCGCCCATCATGACTGGCCGCACACGGCTTGCTGCCGCATCGATTACTGCATCGAATCGAGGCGCGCCGTTTTTGATCTCAAAGTCGATTTGATCGACCAGAACAATAGCGTTCTTGATGAGCAGACCGGAAAGTGCCAGCAGCCCGAGGATGGCCATAAATTCGAGTGGAGTTCCGGTCACCAGCAATCCGACAACGACGCCAATCAATGCCAGTGGGACGACCAGCCAGATAACGACGGGTTGGCGAACCGTGCCGAACAATATGAAGACCGTGAGTACCATGGCCGTGAAACCCAGCGGCAGCGTTGATGCGAGGTCTTCATTTGATTCCTTTGAGTCTCCGTACTCGCCGTCCCATTCAAGCGTATAACCGTCTGGCCGCTCAATGGCTTCAATCACCGGCCTGATGCGTGCGAGTAACTCCGAGGCCAGCTCATCGGGATAAGGATCGCTTTGCGCCTTGATCGTCCCGATTCGGTCTTCGCGTTTCAGTCGGCCGTCGCGCCACACGGTTCTGAAACCATCTGTGACCTGCCCGATCGGAACAGTGACGCCCGTTACTGAGCTCAACACCTGAATGTTGCGCATGTCCTCCACGTTGACTCGCTCATTTTCCGGCGCGCGCGAGATAATTGGCAAAAGGTCATCTCCTTCTCGATACACACCGACCGATTTACCCGAATACGTAGTTAGCAACGCGTTAGCGAGATCTTCGCGCGACACACCGGCGCGGCGCGCTTTGCTTGCGGAGTAAATCGGTTCAATGACGCTGACAGGCTGGCGCCAATCGTCTTTGATGGACAGCGCTCCCCCATCATTGACCATCACTCGTTTAGCTTCATCTGCGAGTGCACGGAGTATCTTCGGGTCCGGCCCTTTGAATGTTGCCTCTATTTTCGAGCCGCCGCCCGGCCCCAGCACAAAGCGCCAAACCTTTGCTTGCGCGTTCGCATAGCGCTCATCGATATACGACTGTATCTGCGGCATCAGCTCGTCGATGAGCTTGTAGTTATCGACCCTGACAAGTAGTTGAGCGTATGAGGAATTGGCCGACTCGGGCGGGTATACGAGCATGTAGCGTATGCCGCCACCACCAATCGAGGTTTGCACGGCGTTCACACCGTTCAGACTCAGAACGAACTCTTCGATCTCCAGAATGTCATCTTGCGTTTTGGCAATGTTCGTACCCTGTGGCAGCCAGTAGTCAACCACCAATTGCGGCGTGGTTGAGGCTGGGAAGAACCCGGATTTCACAAACTGAAATCCCCAGACAGATACCAGGAAAACGCCGACTACAGCAACCACTACAGCGGGCCGCATGCGCAGCGCACGACCTAATACCCGTTTATAAGTCCGTGCGAACGCGTTGTCCGCTGACTGCGCATCGCTTTCGTCAACTGACCCCTCCTTGAACAGCCAGAAACAAAACAATGGCGTCAGCGTAACCGCGAATAGCCAGCTGAATAACAACGATATCAGGATGACCCAGAAAAGATGTCCTGTGTACTCAGCTGTGCTACCGGGTGCAAGCCCAATAGGCGCAAAGGCAATGATTCCTACAAGAGTGCCCCCAAGGAGTGGCCACTTGGTTTGATCGACAATTGACTTTGCAATATCCAGCTTCTTAGCTCCACGCTGGACACCAACAAGGATCCCTTCTGTCACCACGATGGCGTTGTCGACCATCATCCCTAATGCAATGATCAGTGCACCCAACGAAATCCGGTGCATCGGAATGCCACTGATATTCATTGTGGCAAGAGTCGCGAAAATCGTCAGCAACAAAATGGCACCGATGACGCCGGCCGACTTCAATCCCATGAAAATCAGCAGCGTTATGATCACGATTACCAGGGCGGCGATTACATTGACAACAAAGTCTTGAACGGACGCGTCGACAATCTTGCCCTGGTGATAGAACTCGTGCAGTTCGATACCAATAGGTCTGCGACTCTCCGACTCGCCGATCTTTGTGTCGATGCCCTGACCGATCTTCACGATGTTGCCGCCGAGGATTCCCGCCACACCGAGAGCGACTGCCGGGTGCCCGTTGTATCGATATAGCTTCCGTGGTGGCGTCTGATACCCCCGCCATATGTTTGCGATGTCCCGGAGATAAATGATGCGACCGTCCTCAGCCGTTGAGATGAGCAGATTCTCGATCGCTTCGACGGAGTCAATCGCTCCAGTCGGATCGATGACCAATCGGCGGTCACCAACGCTAACGTCCCCTGCAGAAACGACTGCGTTTTGCTGCGAGAGGATGTTGTAGACGTTTGACACGGATACGCCAAGCGCCGTTGCATTTTGTCGGGAGATCTCGACGTATATCGCTTCCGGCAACACACCATCTACTGAGACCTTGGCCACACCATCGACCTGCAGCAGCTCACTTTGCAATTCCTTCGAATAGCGACGAAGGTCCGCAGGCGTATAACCGTCGCCGGTCAGGAAAAAATAGAGACCGTAGACGTCGCCGAAATCATCATACACAGCGGGCACACCAGCACCTGGCGGCAACAACTGCTGCGCATCGCTCACTTTGTTGCGCAATTTGGTCCAGATGAGTTGCAGATCAGATTTTGATTTTGAGAACTCGTATTTGATATTGACCATGATCTCTGCGACGCCGGCAGACGATACAGATTCGACATTGT
>JADFKA010000270.1 GCA_022565135.1 Pseudomonadota bacterium | reverse complement strand
ATGGGCGAGCATTGGCTGCCGCCCGGTCTCATGGCTCTAAAACCTGTGTGGCGCAATCTCTTCGACAACGCGACGACCGTGCAGTTAGACCATCGTCTGCTGGCAATCACGACCTTCGCTTTGATCATCGTTTACTGGTTTCGCGCCCGCAACGCTGATTTTTCGGCTCGCAGCACGAGCGCCACCAATGCCCTGTTGCATACGGCCGCCCTGCAAGTCGCACTCGGCATTGCGACGCTTGTGCTCAGCGTTCCAGGCATTCTCGCCGCCAGCCATCAGGCTCTGGCGATGCTGCTATTCACCGTAGCGCTCATTCTCACGCATAGCCTGCGAGCCTCTTGACCATACTAGACCTCGGTCAACCAGCCGTGACTATCGGGCGCGATGCCGTATTGCACATCCTGCAATGCGCTGCGCAATCTCTGCGTATTGGGTCCGGGCTTGCCGTCTCTGACCATTATTTCTTCGCCGTTGTAAACGAGGCATCCGACCGGCGACAGGCATGCCGCAGTACCGGATAGCGCCGCCTCATGGCTACTCGCAAAATGCAGTAATTCGTCGACCGTAAAATTGCGCTCATTGACAGAGTAGCCGAGGTCGGCCGCCAGCTTCAGGATCGAGTCACGTGTCATGCCGTGCAGAAATGAGGTGTCGAGAGGTTTGGTGATGACTTCGAAATCATTGATAAGGAGAAAATTCGCCGCACCCGTCTCCTGTACGTCGCCGTTCGGGCAGAACAGCACCTGGTCAGCACCATACCTGGCTTTGGCAGCCAGAGTGGGCCCGAGTGCCGCGGCGTAGTTGCCGCCCGTCTTGGTGCTACCGAGCTGCTCCGTTGTTCGCGCTCGTTGATCATCAACGAGCAACTTCAAAGACTGCGCACCGTCGCCGAAATAGTCGCCAACCGGTGACGCGAGAACGAACAGCGTCGCCTCCGTCGTGGCTGCAGCAGCGGCACCGATATTCTCCAGGGTACCGATCAATGTCGGGCGCAAATACAATGAGCTCGGTGGTGCGGGAATATCGTCAATCTGTCGTGCGACGAGGTCCAACACCATGGTCGCGAGCAAGTCTGCATCTGGAATAGGCAGGCACAGTGACTCGGCGCTTCTTTGCATACGAGCGATATGATCGTGCAGTCGAAAAATACGCGCCTTGCCGTCATCCCAACGGTAGGCCTTGAATCCTTCGAAACAGGTGCTCGCATAATGCAGGACATGCGCGGCGGGATGCATCGACAGTGGCGCGAGCGGTTCCAGTGCCGGTTGCTGCCAGCTACCGTCCTTGTAGTGGACGATTGCGATGTTGTCGCAGAAAACTGTGCCGAATTGCGCCATGAAAATTCTAATCTGGATTAAAAAAACAAGGGGCGTAACTTTGCAACAATTGTGATTTCTCCGCAAGAGCGTTTACCGCACGAAATGCTCGAGCCCGGCAGGCCCAATGAATCAATGAGTTACGATTTTGTAAAACAACGATTGTTTAACCTGGCTTGTCGACATTACACTGGTGGGTCTGCCCCATGATTAAGGATCGGCAACACCGATGAATGCCACCGCTAAAGATACCAGTGCCTTTTGGATGCCGTTTACGGCGAATCGCGATTTCAAGAAACAACCGCGAATCATTACCGGCGCGTCCGGGCACTACTACACCATGGACGACGGTACGCGCCTGTATGACACGTTTTCGGGTCTCTGGACATCGGGTCTCGGCCACTGCCATCCAAAGATCGTGGAAGCTGTGCAGCGGCAGGTTGCGACACTCGATTACTGCATGACATTCCAGTTGGCTAACGACAAGGCGTTCGCACTCGCTGAACGCGTGATCGAACTGGCACCCGATGGCTTTTCACATTGCTTCTTTACGAACTCGGGCTCAGAGTCGGTCGATACAGCGCTGAAGATCGCACTGGCCTATCACCGTGCGCGTGGCGAAGGCAATCGGACGCGGCTGATTGGGCGCGAGAAGGGCTATCACGGCGTCAACTTTGGCGGCATGTCTGTCGGTGGCATCGTGCCGAATCGCAAAGTCTTCAGCGCCAACCTGATTCCAGGCGTCGACCATATCAGTCACACATTAAATATCGAACAAAACGCGTTCAGTCGCGGGCAACCCGAATTGGGGGCGCATCTGGCCGACGATCTCGAGCGTCTTGCAGCACTTCACGATGGCAGTAATATCGCCGCTGTGATCGTCGAGCCGGTCGCAGGCTCCGCAGGTGTGATCCCGCCACCTGCAGGTTACCTGGAGCGGCTTCGAGAAATCTGCGATCGGCACGGCATCCTGTTGATATTTGACGAGGTCATTACGGCCTTCGGACGTGTCGGCAGAGCGTTTGGCGCACAACGTTTCGGTGTCACGCCCGACATCATCGCAATAGCGAAGGGATTGACGAATGGCGTGATCCCGATGGGCGGGGTGATAGTACGTGAATCAATCCATGACGCTTTCATGCAAGGGCCGGAGAACATGGTTGAACTGTTTCACGGTTACACTTACTCCGGTCACCCGGTTGCCGCTGCCGCAGGACTTGCCGTTATGGACGTGTACAAGGAAGAAGGCACGTTCGAGCAGTCCGCAGCACTCGAAGCGAAGTTTGCAGATATTCTGCATTCGTTTGACGATCACGACAAAGTGATCGACGTACGTAATATTGGTCTGATGGGTGCAATCGAGATGACGCCGCGCGAAGGCGCGCCCGGTTCGAGAGGACTTGAGGTTCACAAGAAATGTTTTTGGGATGAACATCTCGTCGTGCGCAACGGCATGGATACACTGGCGTTTTCGCCGTTCCTGAATTCCGACGCCGACGAAATGGAACAATCATTTGCGGCCGTTCGTCGCGTTATGGATTCGATCGATTAGCACAGACGCACCGGGAGATATCATGAGTGCAAGACCCGCCAAAGACCCCGACGTTGCACAAGTCGTAGGGCATTTCATCAACGGTGTCGATGTCGCCGACAACGACCGGACCATGCCAGTCACCAATCCGGCGACTGGACAGGTCACGAAACACGTTGCAATGGCATCCGCCAAGACGGTAGAGCGTGCAATCGCCGCAGCCCAGGACGCATTTCCGGCCTGGCGCAAC
>JADFKA010000269.1 GCA_022565135.1 Pseudomonadota bacterium | reverse complement strand
TTTACGGGGGCAACAAAGTCCGCAAGCTCGAGTACCTCCTGCACCGTGCCCGTGACCGGCATGCGAAGCGAGTGGCAACGTTCGGTACGGTTGCCTCGAATCACGCATTGGCCACATCGCTGTACGCGTCTGCTCTGGATTTCGAGTGCACCTGCTTCTTGTCGCACCAAATCAAGACATCAAGCGCATCACGCGCGCTAAATATGCATCTGCGAAACAACACGGAAATCGTGCGCTACGGCGGCGACCGGCCGCAGCGTGTCGAAATAATGCGCCGTCATCTTCAGGGCCGACAGACCTGGGTCATACCGATGGGTGGATCAAGTTGGCTGGGTGTTGTCAGCTTTGTTAATGCGGCCCTGGAGCTTGCCGATCAAGTGGCTGACGGCACCATTACGGCACCCGATCGCATTTACATTGCGACCGGCACGATGGCTTCCGCAGCAGGTCTTGCGCTCGGCTTCGCGCTTGCCGGGCTGGACACGGACGTGCACGCGATCCGTGTGGCGCATGAATTCATTTCCAACCCACGCGCGATGCGACGACTCATGTCCAAGACGGCAATACTCATGAATCGGTTGGATGCATCGATTCCGGCAGACCTCGCGGACAGAGCGAGACTTTGTTTTCGTGACGAGTTTTTCGGTGATGGCTACGCCCGGTCCGACAGCGCGACCGATCGAGCTATCGGCATCGCCCGGGACCAGCTGGACTTGTCACTCGATACAACTTACACAGGCAAGGCGATGGCAGCATTGCTACGCGACATACAACAGAAAGAGTTGGCGCAGAAATCGATACTGTACTGGAACACCTACAACTCGCAGCCGTTACCCGTTACGACCGATCGGCCCAACGATTTATCAAGGCTACCCGAAGAATTCCTGCGTTACTTTGACTGATTTGCAGTATCTTGCGACTCGTTGTCGTCCTTGCCCGCCCTGTGCCGATTCTCAGCCTCGGCCTCCCTGGCCTCGCGCCGCTTCCGAGTGATTTCCTCGAGCATCAGATCGAGCCACTCGCTCACAAGACCTTCGCCTCCCGCACCGCTGCATCGATCATTTCTCGAACTTCGCTTAACGTTGGCGCATTCGGATTGGTTGCCACGGTATTACGAACGAGCCGGGCACGGGACAAAACCTCGTCAGTATGCTGCCCGGAAATGCGCGCCGGAACGCCGTTCGAAACAGTCGCTATCGCGCGAATATAATCTTGCACTCGCCGGTCAAGAATCGCAGCAGACGACTCGTTGTAGCCGGCAAACAAAGTTTCAAGGCGCTCGCGAGGGCTCATCGAATCATCCTCGAGTGGCTGGTGACTTTCGAAATAGATTTCGCCATCGAGCTCGCCGAGCAGAAAAGGCTCATTGATTATCGCGACTGGGTCACCAATGTCGACTAACTCGTAGAGAATCTCGATGTCTTCAGGATACAGGCGTACACAGCCATGACTGACGCGCATGCCGACACCGTACGGCTGATTAGTGCCGTGAATCAGGTAACCGGGCATCGCCAATTTCAATACATGCAATCCGAGCGGATTGTCCGGACCCGGCGGAATGACTGATGCCAGTGGATCGCCCATTTCGGCGTGTTCCCGACGTACCGATGCCGGTACGTACCAATGCGGATTCCTCGCCTTTGCAATGACTGTCGTCGTGCCAAGCGGCGTCTCCCAACCGACCCGACCGATGCCGACGGGATAGGTTTTGACAACCTGTGCCTGGCCTTCGGCCACGGGCGGAAAATAGAATATCCGCTTCGATGCGATATTGAGCACAATGCCTTTTCGCGGCACGTTCGGCAGTACATACTGTGTTGGCAGGAGCACGGGTGTATGTTCTCCGGGCAACCATGGATCGACATTGGGATTCGCAGCAACCAGCTCGTCGTAACCAAGACCATAGGTACGCGCCAGGTCCGATAGCGTGTCCGCATCCCTCGTGAAGACAATTTGCGGCACGCCGATTACCGATTGATCGGCAGAATCGAGCACGAAGTGATTGGTGAGAATCGGTTCCTCGACGGGACGTTCGTCCAGCGGCACTACCGGAGTCAGGCGGTAGCCGCGCCGGACATTTAAATAGTCTTCAAATGTCACACAACCGCCGAGGATACCTAGCGACAGCAATACGGCGACTGGGGTGTTGATGCATTGTTTGAGAATCAAGATACGCGCCTGGACACCGACCACGCTATCTTCGCAGAAAAGTACGAACTTTTCGCCGTTAAGGCGCCTGGCAGTTCGGATCCCGGCCTTCTTCCAATGCCTGGTTATACATCGGCAGCGTTTTGCTCCATAGCGACACCAGCGCATCGATACGCTTTGCGCCGGATGGGTGCGTCGACAGGAACTCAGCCGGCGCCTGCTTGCCGTGGGCCAGCATATTTTGCCAAAGCGGCACGCTTTGTCGCGGATCGAAGCCCGCACGCGCCATGTACTCGAGACCGATGGCATCGGCCTCACTCTCCTGGTTGCGCGAGAACGGTCTTAAGAGCCCAAATTCTGCACCTTGATTGAGCGCCTCATATGCCGTGTACGTCGCACCCTGATTGCCAGCACCGAGCAAGACTGCGGCGACCTGAATGCCGATGTTGGTCGTCTTCGAACGTGAGGCTCTCTCATTGGAGTGCTTGGCGGTTACATGCGCAATCTCGTGGCCGATTACCGCGGCCAGCTGATGTTGGTTTTGCGCCGCCTTGAGGATGCCGCGCATGACACCGATCTTGCCTCCCGGCATTGCGAAAGCGTTGACCGAATCCTCGTCGAAGATTGCCATTTCCCAGGCCAGGTCCCGGTACGGCGGCTCAAGTATCTGCACGAGGGCATTCGCAACGCAGGCAATATAGTCGATCGTGTCACGATCCGTAATCAGTGGCATCGATGCCTTCATTTCCGCAAATTGTCGTGCCGCCTGGGCCGCCATCTCTTCTTCTGAAATCCAGCTTGGCTCCGAGGACTGTTGTGGCTGCGTCGCGCAACTACTCATTATCAGAGCGACGGCAATGACCGGCAACAGGAAACTGATACGCTGCGTTGTCATGAAAACTCCTTGTACCGCATGGCTACTGCATTACGGAATGAGCGATTATACAAATTGGACCCGCCC
>JADFKA010000268.1 GCA_022565135.1 Pseudomonadota bacterium | reverse complement strand
CAGAAGCATTGATACGGCGACGGCGAGCACGAGTTCATCGATGAGGCTGGCGGGCATCAGTCGCTCGCGGGCCGCGATGCCGAACAGGACGAAAGCGAATTCGCCGCCCTGAGACATGACGACGGCGAGACTCATCGCTGAGCGCGAATCGCAGATCCCGAATGATCGCGCGAGAGACAGCAGGACAATCGCCTTCGCGAGCATCAGCAGTGTGACGATGAGCAGAATTCTGGCCGGAGACTCAAGTAACAAACCGGTATTCACCGACATACCGACAGCGATGAAAAACAGTCCGAGTAACAGACCTTTGAAAGGGGCTATGTCTGCTTCGAGCTGGTGACGATACTCAGAGTCCGCGAGCAGCATACCGGCGATGAATGCGCCGAGCACCATGGACATACCCGAGAGCTGCATTAATATCGCAGCGCCGATGACGACCAGCAAAGTTGTGGCCGTGAAAATCTCAGGTATTTTTGACTCCGCCGCAATGTGCAATACTGGGCGCAACAGAACCCTGCCACCGACAACCACACCTGCGATAGTCAGCATCATGATGCCGGCCTGCGCGAGGCTGAATCCACCGCCACTTGCACTTGATGCACCGAGCATTGGCAGGATGGCGATCAACGGTATCGCAGCGAGGTCCTGAAACAGCAGAATCGAAAACGCGGCACGACCATGCGATGTCGTGAGTTGTTTCTTCTCTGCGAGCATCTGCAGGACAAAAGCCGTCGACGACAAGGCCAATATCAAACCAATGGTGATCGCGAGCGTTGTGGCCAGACCGAAGGCCAACGCGATCAGACTGATCAGTGCGGCACTCAGAAAGACCTGGGCAGAGCCCAGGCCAAAGATCATCTTGCGCATTACCCAAATTCGTGACGGCTGCAGCTCGAGGCCGACGATGAACAGCAGGAATACGACGCCCAGTTCCGCAAAGTGCAGAATATGTTCGGGATCGCGTATCAACGCGACGCCGAACGGGCCGATAATTATCCCGGCCGCGAGATAACCGAGGACGGAACCGAATCCAAGGCGTCGGCTGATTGGCGCCATTATGATGGCAGCAAGTAAGTAGACAACCGATTCCTGCAGCAGGCTCATGTGTACCTCGGGCAATTAGCTCTGGATGCCAATTTTGAAGTTTAGCCCGGATTATTCTTAAATACGCCCGCGCCTGACATTGACGAGTAATCCATCGACCCGCCAGTGAATTTTCGATTACACTATCTCGTCATCAAGACGGGCTGTGGCCAATAATCGTACTACTGCAGGGCCGAAATATGTTCCAAAGCATTCATCTACGTCGTGGCCTGGTATCCGGCCTGGTATGTATATGTGTGTTACTGGGCATTGCCGGCTGCGATTCCACCGAGACAGATGCGCAGGTTTCTCGTGACCACGTCGATGCGATGGCGCGGGAACACGCAAATGACACAAGCAATGCCAGCGACGGTGCCCGCACAGCACCTCGTTACGCTGTCATATCGGAGCGTCTGCCCTACGCCGAAGTGGATAATGAACTTGTCTACGGCTACTTTGTAATTCCTTCAGACATGGTTGAACCGTTGCCGGCAATTATTGTCATTCATGAATGGTGGGGTCTGAATGACAATGTTCGGGCAATGGCAGATCGACTTGCCGGCGAAGGTTATATCGTTTTGGCCGTTGATCTTTATGCTGGCAAGACGGCCACTGATGCTGAAGTGGCCAGGCATATGATGTTGTCGGTCGTCGAGAACTCGGCAGCCGCCGCCCATAATATTCGCAAAGCCTATGCATTTGTCAGTGAGACGGCCGGCGCGCCGCGTATCGGTTCTTTGGGTTGGTGTTTCGGCGGTGGTTGGTCTTTGAACATGGCGATGCTGTTTCCCGATGATCTTGATGCGACCGTTATCTACTACGGTCAGACCACCGATGATGAGGATAAACTGCGCCCGATCAACGTGCCGATACTTGGGTTGTTTGGTGCCGATGATACGGGTATCAGTGTCCAGTCAGTGCGGCGATTTGAAGCAGCGCTTGAACGGCTTCGCAAGAGCTACGAGATTCATATCTATCCGGGAGTGGGTCATGCGTTTGCGAACCCGAGCGGCAACAATTACAACGCTGACGTCGCAGATGATGCCTGGACGCGCACCCTGGAATTTTTTGGCCGTTATCTCATTGACGATACAGACGATTCCTGATCGGCGATCGCGTTAGATTTATCACGCTCAGGCGCCTTGCAGACCATTCTGATGGCCAGAGCCAGCGTCTCATAAACCACCAATTCCCTGACGCCGTCAGCGCATCGCAGCGATACGTGGGCGGTAAACGCGTCGCGTATGAGCAAAACATCATCATTGTTCGAATTCTTATCTTCGCTGGTGCAGAATCGCTCTATCGCCAACGGGCCAATTTGGCGTCGAGGCAGCCGAATGGTTGTCTCAAGCGTCGATTGTTCGAGAAAATTCATGCCTCGAAACGACTTGCTCGTATCGGCGATACTGATTGAAACTGACGCGATGTGCATGCCTTCCCCGCAATGGGGTTCGATTTGCAGTGCAAAGTCGAGGTTGGGCAACCGTAGCAAGCGACGACCAGAGGGCTGTAATTGCAGCTCCACAGAGGCGGCCTTTGCGCGCAGGATTGGGCGATTGTCACTTTCGGCCCAGGCTGGCCATGTGGTTGCTAGCACTATGATCGTCAAGGAAATAAGTGTGCCACGCATGCAACAAAGACTACGCTATGGCAGTCCAAATACAAGTCATGTAGCAGGCAGGCGGTAGCGGCGCATTGGCACATTGCATTTTGTCGGGTATCCAGGAGTGTCCGTTGATCAAGACAGCAGTGGATTGGACCTTCAAGTTGGCGCGCCGCATCGCGGTCGTCGTTGCTAGCACTTTGCTCGCGAACTTGCTCGATCCTGATCCGCACCGGGGACTGTCCTCTCTTGAGAACACACACTGGTAATCCAATTGGCTGGAAATTCCTGTGTGCAAACGATGCTTTGCGGAATCATCGTGGCGATGCACGCATAGTTCGGCACCAACTCACATAAAAAAAGGCGCCGGAGAACTGAAATCGATGCTCGATACAGCGGGCCGATCCGACACGGAGCGGTCTCCGGCGCCT
>JADFKA010000267.1:2782-3123 GCA_022565135.1 Pseudomonadota bacterium | reverse complement strand
GCAGTACTTACATTTGCGAATCTCGAAGACTCCTCAGCACTCAAGCCACCAAAAAAACTGCGGACTTACGATGATGGTTTGATCGAATTGAACCTCGATGCGCCGGGCGTTTGGGTCGATCTCGAAAGGTCTTCGTTGCTACATGTCCTGAATGATCTCTCTACGGTATCCGGACATGCGGGGCTTGGTGACTGCCAAGCAAGGCTGAGGGAAGTACTCAATACGCTGACAGCGCATGGCAAAACACCGGAGGTCGATAAGCTGATTAGCCAGGGGATTGAAGCTCTTCGAGTGCGCGGAGCATTTACTTATAAAAAAGGGCATTTGGAGTTTCAGTCATT
>JADFKA010000267.1:1083-2773 GCA_022565135.1 Pseudomonadota bacterium | reverse complement strand
TCATTCGTGCACTTTCAATCCTCGGATCAGTGGTGGGCGGTCGGCATTGCCGCATTGCTTGATGCTGGTTTGGGTAGCCGAGTCCGTCAATGCGGCTGGGCAAAATGCGCCGTGTATTTCGTGGACTGGCCGGGTCGGAAGGGGCAATCGAAGTATTACTGTTGTCCCGAACATCAGAACACCGAACGTCAGCGGCGATATCGAGAGAGCGCAAAACAGAAGCGAAGACTGCAAAAAGCGAATCAGTCTATGGGAGCTTGAACTATGAGAGCAGCACTGTATGCCAGATATTCGACGAACAAACAGTCCGAGAACTCTATCGAGGACCAGCACCGCGAATGCCGCAAGCTCGCCGAGCGGAACGATTTCGATGTCATTGCCGTATTCAGTGACAGGGCATTGAGCGGCGGCACTGCGAACCGACCCGACTACCAGAATATGCTCGAAGCGGCTCGTGCTGGTCGATTCGATGTCATTGTCGCGGAGGATACGTCAAGGCTTTGGCGCAACCTCGCTGAGCAAGCGCCGCGGCTTGCCGAACTACAGGATCTCGGTATCCAAGTTGTCACGCACGACCTGGACACCCGGCAGGAATCAGCAGGTTTACTTGGCGCCGTAACCGGCGCGATGAGCGAACAATATCGAAAGGAAATCGGCCGTCGCACCCGGCGTGGACTCGAGGGACTGGCACGTGCCAAGAAACCAACTGGCGGACGTTCTTACGGATACGTTGCGGCGACTGACTCCACATCCGGTGAACGGGAAATCGATCCCGAACAAGCTGCTGTCGTCGTTCGCATATTCAAGATGTATGCAGACGGTATGAGCCCGAGGGCAATCGCTGAACAGCTTAATGAAGAACAAATCCCCTCCCCTGGTTCAAAGTGGAACCGCACAAACCGTAGACGCGCGGGCTGGGCAATGAGCGGTATTGCCGGGAGTCCCAAACGCGGGACCGGCATCCTAAACAATGAACTCTATACTGGGCGCGTTATCTGGAATCGATTCCACTGGCTGCGATCGGCCAGAGATTCGAGCAAGCGCACGTGTCATGAAAATCCGCGCGAGCAATGGATCGAATACGAAGACGAGCGGTTGCGAATTATCGATCAAAAACTGTGGGATCGGGTTAAAGCTCGGCAGCACGCACAAAGCGACCGGATTGGCGAGCGCATCAGTGCGGGTCTGTCGGAGGCTTCCGCCAAGAGTACCGGCCGCAGTCCACGCTACTTGTTTTCGTCCCTGCTCAAATGCGGCGCCTGTGGATCCAGCTATACGATCCGGGGTCGCTCTCACTACTCCTGTGCACGGCATCTCGACGGACGGGCCTGCTCGCAGAAAATCGGCGTAAAGCGAAGCATCGTGGAGCCTGGATTGTTGCAAGGCATCCGTAGTGAACTACTTTCTGATGAAGCAGTGCAAACGGCGATCAAGGCCGCTCACCGCGTCTTGGCTGCGCAGAAACCTGCAGATAACAGCAAGCGGATCGGCAAGCTCAAAACGGAGGTCGAGAATCTGGCGGACGCTATCGCGGGCGGCGCATTGAAGTCATCACCCATCCTCGCCTCGCGGCTTGCGAAGGCGGAACAGGAACTCGACAAGCTGGAAGCGACCGGACCCGCCCCGAAGGCGGCAAAGATGATTCCCAAGCTCGCCGATGAGTATCGAGCTTGGGTGAACGAACTGGAGA
>JADFKA010000267.1:0-1019 GCA_022565135.1 Pseudomonadota bacterium | reverse complement strand
CCAGGGCGCAACTCAGAAAGCGTCTCGGCGGCAATATCATTGTCACAGAGACGGCAATCTCGGAGGAGGAAATGGAAATCCGTTTCGTGACTGAGGCCAGCACTGACGAAATGGCGCTGCGCATGGCCGGAAACGGATCGCAAGTAATTATGGTAGCGGGGGCAGGATTTGAACCTGCGACCTTCGGGTTATGAGCCCGACGAGCTGCCAGACTGCTCCACCCCGCATCGACAGGGGCGCGATATTACTTGCAAGACCCTGTATTGACAAGGGATACGGCGTTTATTTTCGAAAATACCTTGTTGGGCGTCAATCTGTGTCGGATTCAGCCCAGAATGGCCGTACAGAGCGCCCAGAGCCAGCCGGGCACGATGCCTAGTGCGAGCACTGCGACTCCGTTTAGGCTCAGCACGAGGCGCGTGTCAGCGCTTGCCTGCAACACCGCCCGTTCGTCCGTGCCTTCAAAGTACATGTACCAGACGACGCGCAGGTAGTAGAAGGCGCCTACAACCGATGCCAACACCATGAGAATAGCCAGACCCGTGAATCCCGAACTCAACACAGCGTCGATGACGTTGAGCTTGCCGAAGAAACCGATAAACGGCGGTATTCCGGTCAGGCTCAACATGATGAACATCATCATCAATGCAAACCAGGGACTACGCGCATTGAGTCCCTTGAAGTCCGACAGGTTTTCCGCCTCGTAACCGCGACGGCTCAACAGAATTACGATGCCGAATGCACCCGCCACGGCAAGCACGTACGTCAGAGTATAAAAGAGTGCTGCGGCGTAGCCCTTGCCCGTGCCGCAGAAGACTGCGATCAAGATAAATCCGATGTGGGCGATTGTTGAATAGCCGAGCATGCGTTTGATGTTGCTTTGTGCGATTGCAATGATGTTGCCGACCAGCAGAGACAACACCGCCACGACCATTACCATGTCGGACCAGACATCATGCAGGTCGCCCAGAGCGTCAACGAGTATGCGCAGCGTCAGTGCCAATGCCGCAAATTTCGGT
>JADFKA010000266.1 GCA_022565135.1 Pseudomonadota bacterium | reverse complement strand
ATTCTTCGGCGTCAGCGAGGTCGTGATCGGAATTTTGCTCGTCGCATTCGGCACCAGCCTGCCTGAGCTCGCGGTCTCCCTCATCAGCGCCTTGAAAGGTGAGTATGGCCTCGCCATCGGTAACATCGTCGGCTCGAATATCTTCAATCTACTCGCTGTGATCGGCGTGGCCGCAACGATATCGCCGTCTGCCCTGCCCCCGTCTGTATTGGACCTGCATATTTTCGTCATGGTGGCATTCACTCTCGTGCTGTTCGCCATGACCTATGACTATGATGGCAAAAGCGAACTTTCGAGGATCGAAGGAGTGGCCCTGCTTATCGCGTTTATCGCTTACGATACCTACGTTGTGCTGCAAAACGTTAGAATGCATTAATGACGACAAGCTGAGGTCCGGACTTGGCGCAAAATCTGACAGACGAAGAACTGCTCGCACTCGCCGGCGAAGTGCTCGAGATCGAGTCTCGCGCCGTCGCTGCATTGCGCGCGCGGCTTGATTCGACCTTCGTTACCGCGTGCCAGCTGTGTCTCGATACACCGGGCCGTATCGTGGTAACCGGCATGGGAAAATCAGGACATATCAGCGGTAAGATCGCAGCAACCCTGGCCAGCACCGGTAGCCCCGCATTCTTCATGCACCCCGCCGAGGCCAGTCACGGCGATCTCGGCATGATTACTGCGCAGGACCTGTTACTGGCGGTGTCTTACTCGGGAGAAACCGACGAAGTCGTCACCATCTTGCCACTTGTGAAGCGCTTGGGCGCCCGCTTGATCTCGATGACTGGCAATGCAAAATCAACACTTGCCAAGGCGGCGGATGCGCATCTGGATATCAGCGTGGCCGAGGAAGCCTGCCCACTGAACCTCGCACCGACGGCAAGCACTACGGCTATGCTCGCAATGGGCGATGCGCTGGCCGTGGCGCTGTTGAAGCTGCGTGGCTTTACTGCTGAGGATTTTGCACGGTCGCACCCAAGCGGCAGCCTTGGCAAGCGCCTGTTGCTGCGAGTTGCCGACGTCATGCATACCGATGCGGCCATGCCCGTTGTTACACCGGATGTCCGGCTCAGGGACGGCCTGATGGAAATGACACAAAAAGGCCTGGGTATGACGGCCATTGTTGATGAGCACGACCGGATTCTCGGCATCTTTACCGATGGCGATTTACGCCGGGCACTGGATGCAGGCGTCGATGTTCACGAAACAACGATGCGCGAGATCATGCATTCTGGCTGCAAAACGATCGCTCTTGACGTGCTTGCCGCCGAGGCGGTGCACTTGATGGAAGAGAACAAGATCACATCGCTTCTTGTTGTCGATGACGATATGCGATTGCTCGGCGCCCTGAATATTCATGACCTTTTTCGGGCAGGCATCATGTGAGCACGTCAACATTTCAGATTTCGCTTCAAGATGTACGTCTCGTCGCGTTCGATGTGGACGGCGTATTTACCGACGGCCGCATTTATGTATCAGACGATGGCATCGAGTCTAAAGCCTTTTGTACACAGGACGGTTTCGGCATTCGCCGATTGCTCGAAGCCGGCGTCGAAGTCGCCGTAATCAGTGGTCGACAATCTGTCGCAGTCGAACGGCGCATGAGTGAACTTGGCGTGGTTCATGTAATTTTGGGATGCACGAGTAAAATAGCAGCCTTCGACAAGCTGACGGCCACACTTGGCATTGCCGACAGCGAATGCGTCTACGTCGGCGACGACGTCCCCGACATGCCACTGCTGGGGAAAGTCGGCTGCGCGATCGCCGTTGCAAATGCAGTCAGTGGCGTACGCGAGCAATGTGATTACACAACGGTGGCAGACGGTGGTTTTGGCGCAGTCCGCGAAGTCTGCGATCTCGTTCTGGCCGCACGTGATAAAACCGGGCGATGAGCGCGCGCTACACAGTCGTCTTCATTGTGCTAATTGCAAGCGCCTTGGCAAGCTGGCTGCTCGCACGCCAGACTCGTGACAATGATATTGACGCTGCGCCTTACAACGCGGTACATCGTGGTTACTATCTGAAATCGGCCCGTATTCTCGGCACTGGTACCGATGGCAGCCTGTTGTATGAAATCTGGGCCGACTATGCCGAACAACAAGACGACGACCGCATCTCATTCACCAACGTTACGATCAAGTACTCGCCGCAAAGCGATGTGCCCTGGGTCATCAATGCCGACACCGCGATAATTCATCAGGATGAGCGTCGCGTACTATTGCGTGGCCATGTCAGAGCCGTTAGCAATGAAGGGTTTTCGGGCAACGAAACTGAAATTCGGACTGAATATCTCGAACTTGATCCCGAAAATTACGTGGCCGAGACGACTGCACGAGTGCAGATTCGCATCGGTGCCCGCAGCCTCACGGCAACCGGCATGCTAGCATCACTGCAAGAGAATCGACTCGAACTCAAGTCCAATGTCAGTGGGAAATTTGTACCGTAGCCATGTTCCAAATCCGAAGATGATGCGACGTTATCTGGCGTTTCTGTTGTTGTTGCCGTCCTTTGCATTGGCGCAGAGCTCCGACCTGAGGTTGCCCATTTCGCTCGATGCCGATTCGACGAGCTACGACGGCAAGAGTTCTATGTTGATGTTTCGCGGCCTCAGACTGTCGCAGGGAAACATCGGCGTCGAGGCCGATATAGGGCGCGCAAGCAAGCTCGATTTTCAAGACAGCGTCTGGCGGTTCGAGGGTAATGTCATCATTGATACTGACGACGGCCACATCGAGTGTGACTCTGCCGACCTGCAATTTTCCGACCACCAGCTACGCCTCGCGACCATCTACGGCTCACCTGCGACATTCGAACTCAGGCAACCCAACAGCGATGAAGTCACCTACGCGCGAGCCGAAAAACTGAGCTACGATCTCGTTACCGGCGTCATCGAATTTTCTGGCGGCGCGACCATAATCAAGGGTGGCAATCAAATTTCCTCGAGCTTCCTTGTCTACAACATTCGTGAACAACGCATCAATGCGAAGTCCTCGGGAAACGGCGACGAGAAAGTTAGGATTATCTATACCCCATCCGGCGCAAACGGTGCCGGTGCAGCTACGGGCACGGTTGATGACGACACGGCCGATAATGCGGACACCGAGGCCGGGAATCCATGAGTATCCTCAGTGTCCAGGATATCTCGAAGAGCTATAAACTCC
>JADFKA010000265.1 GCA_022565135.1 Pseudomonadota bacterium | reverse complement strand
CCTGTCACATAGTGTGACAGTACCGACCACATCATGCCATTGGATAAGCGTCGCGTTTTGTTGTCATGGAGCAGCGGCAAGGACTCCGCCTGGTGTCTCCACGTACTTAATCAGCAGGCTGACATCGAGGTCGTCGGCCTGTTGACGACCTTCAACGAGTCGGCGGATCGGGTTGCAATGCACGCCGTCCGAAAATTGCTGGTGGAGCAGCAGGCCGAATCGGTTGGCCTGCCGCTGTTTCCGGTCTGGCTGCCCTGGCCTTGCCCAAACGAAGCTTATGAAGATGCGATGGAATCGGCATTACGTAGAATAGGCAAGCAACTTGACGTAACAACTGTCGCATTTGGCGACCTGTTCCTTGAGGACATTCGAGCCTACCGCGAGGACCAAATGGCTGCCTGGGGCACCAGCGCCCTGTTCCCAATCTGGAAATCAGCGACGATTCAACTTGCATTACGAATGATTGCTGCCGGGCTCAAGGCGTATCTGACTTGCGTTGATCCGCGTCAATGCCCGGCGGAGTTTGCCGGCCGGCTGTACGACAAGGAATTGTTGAACGACCTTCCCGATTCAGTCGATCCCTGCGGCGAGCATGGCGAGTTTCACAGCTATGCATTCGACGGACCTATGTTTGACACTGCCATTGATGTCACTGTGGGTGAAACTATTGAGCGGGATGGCTTCGTATTCTCGGACGTAATTCCAATTTAGCGGTTAGATGTCCATTGAGTTTGATTCGAACCACAAAAAAATGGTGATGCGCCAGGATTCGACCCGCTAATCCCTGCCATCCGACTGCGATGCTCGGCGTGATGCTCGTCTACAACTTCAATTGGAGCGCATTCTTCGAGTCTTCATTCGAAGCCGATAAGTTCGGTCTGGTTCTTATTTCAGTCTGCCAAGCCCAGCCGCTTGTGCATGATCGGGCTGGTCGTCGTGTACTGGACGTGGACTTTCTTGTCCGGCTCTATTCTTTGTTTGATTGCAAAAGCCGCCAATGCTGCTTCGTGAAAACCACACAAGATGAGTTTTTTCTTTCCGGGATAGAAGCTGATGTCGCCGATCGCATATATTCCCGGCTCTGAAGTTTCAAATCTTTCGGTATCGACATTGATTGTCTTGCGATTAATGTCGAGGCCCCATTCTGCAATCGGGCCGAGCTTCGGCGCTAAGCCGAAAAAAACTAATACGTGGTCGGCGGCTACATCGACCAGTTCTTCTTCCTTGGGCTGGATCGTGAGCGACCTAATCGAGCCACTCACTCCGTCGATCGCCGTTGCCTTGGCTTTCTCGATCACATCCATTTTTCCATCGGCCACCAGTTTTCGCATTTTGGCGACGGAAGCCGGGACCGCGCGATATTCGTCGCGACGGTGTACCAATGTGATGTGCTCGGCAACATTGATCAGCTCCAAAACCCAGTCCAACGCCGAATCACCACCGCCTAAAATAGCCAGCTTTTTACCAGCGAATTGCTTCGGATCCTGTACCCGATAATGTAGGGTCTTACCTGCGAAATCTTCGGCATCGGGCACCCTAAGTTGTCGCGGCTGAAAAGAGCCGACGCCCCCGGCGATAACGACGGCCTTGGCGTGAAATTGTGTGCCGGCGCTCGTCTCCACATGAAATAAACCGTCACTATTCTTCCTGACAACGAAGACTTCTTCTCGAAGATGCATGCCGCAGCTGAATGGCTCGATCTGCTTAAGCAGGGCCTCGGTCAGCTCTTCTCCAGAGCAAACCGGAATGGCAGGGATATCGTAAATCGGCTTGTCCGGATAAAGCTCGGTGCATTGACCACCCGGTTGTCGGATGGAATCGATAACCTCAGCTTTCAAGCCGAGGAGCCCCAGCTCGAAGACCTGGAACAGGCCGCAGGGTCCGGCGCCGACGATGACTGCATCCGTCTCGATCACTCAATATCTCCATCTGACCGGAAGCTGCAGACATTAACACGGTGTTGTTGCGTCTCCTATGCATTGCAAACCAGAAACGCGAGCAGCACCATGGTCCACTCGCTATAGGCGACACGACAGGGATGGTCGGCCGTCCTGACGGTTCTCGACTGCGCCCGGCTTATCCGAGCGCTTCTACTGCGTCCCTTAGTGACTTTCGCGCCTTTGGAATTTCAAGGTTTCGGCCTTGAGTAACCTGATTTAGATAATGCTTAGCGCAATCACGGATTTCCCGCAACAGAATGATCTCGTCTATTGCTGCATAAATCTCAGCATCACAGGACACACAAGCTTCAAAGCATCGCTCACGCAGATCTTTTAATTCCTTAATAAGATCATTCATTGTTCCTAACTCCGGTGACAGTCGATTGTATTTGCCAATGGATCGCAGCCCGGCGATCCTGGGGTCATGCGGTGAGTCATCCATGGCTTCTCGGAGAAAGCGAGGATACGTGGCTTTGAAATAGCTTGTGCGGGTAAGCGTGTCCTAATTGTGTCATTACGCTCTGTCGATAGTCGACCTTACGCTGGACACGGATTCGCGCGAAACTGGATCGACCGCAGTTTTCGCCCCGCGTTGATATCTGCTAACCGCTCGGATTTATCGACGTAAAATACTTCGAGAATCTCTGTCACTCTATAGTGGAAATTCGACTAGGCTGAACATGTACTCTACGAATTGTTCGTATTGCGTGGTCGGTACCGTTACCGATCGTTCGTGATTTAGTCATCCTTGCTTCACTTCAGCGCAACCTTCACCAATTTGTCCTCGACCCGCACTTCGTAGCAAACCGTTTGGACATGTGGATTAGTCTGACAAGCGCCACTAGATACATCGTATTGCCAACCATGCCAGGGGCAGGTGACGATGGCACCGTCCAAGGTTCCCTCTCCCAACGGGCCTCCTCGGTGTGCGCAGGCGTCATCCATCGCAAAAAACTTCCCTGCCACATTGAACAAAGCGATCCTCGATCCGGAGACCTCGATAGTCTTACAACCTCCGGGGCCAACTTCGTCTGTGCTTGCGACCTTGATGAATTCGCTCATATCGTTACTCCGTGATCGTCGGCACCAAGCTCCTCCAAAGCACGATCCGCTTTGGCAGCGAAATAGAAATCGCTCTCGGTCAGGCCCTGGATCTTATGCGTCCAGATTTCCACCCGGCATCGGCCCCATGCAATGTACAGATCCGGATGATGGCCC
>JADFKA010000264.1 GCA_022565135.1 Pseudomonadota bacterium | reverse complement strand
AGATCCTGACCATGAGTAGGCCACGGCAGGCGGGCGAGGAAGTCGACCCGGCACACGTGCAAGTGTCTGCATACGCTTTGGAAAAGGCGATCGGCAGGCAGGTAAAACGCTACCGGAAGCAACTGGGCCTGACGATCACCCAGATGTGTAGCCGCACCGGCCTGTCCGCTGGCATGGTGTCAAAGATCGAAAATGGCATTACTTCGCCGTCGCTGGCCACGCTGCGATCGCTGTCCACCGCGTTAAACGTTCCCGTTACCGCGTTGTTTCGTGAATTCGAGGAGCAGCGTGACGCAACCTTTGTCAAAGCAGGGCAGGGACTGTGTATCGAAAGGCGGGGAACGCGGGCCGGCCATCAATATCAGCTGCTTGGCCACAGCATTCACAGCGATGTTGCGGTTGAGCCTTACCTGATCACGCTGGAATCAGACGCTGACGTATTCCCTGTTTTTCAACACACGGGCGTGGAGTTCATCTATGTTCTGCAGGGACGCATGGTGTATCGGCACCTGAATGCGACTTACACAATGACGCCCGGCGATTCACTGTTCTTCGATTCGGATGCGCCGCACGGCCCGGATGAACTATTGGAGTTGCCGCTGCGCTTTTTGTCTGTGATGTCCCAGTCCAGCGAAATGTAGACGACTCGTCAACGTCGGTGCATTCGACTCGTCATGAACATCGCGTTGGCGACAGTCTTGTCCACTTCTTCTTGCAGGTCTGATGCTTCTCTTCGTGCTTTGCGGAGAAAAAAGAAACCGTAGAGGTACCCGGCAACACCGCCCGAGACATGCGCGAGCACGTTGATAGCGCCGTGCTCGTCGCGGGTGAACAAATGGTAGACATCGCCACCGATGTACCAGGCGGCAAGTATCCAGCCGGGTATGGCAATGGAGCCGAATATGACGATGACCCAGTAGTAACAGCGAATCTTGCCTCTTGGCAGCAAATAGGCAAAAAGACCCATCATGCCCATAACGATTCCGGATAAGCCGAGTGTCCAGTGATGATCGTCCAACAGCGTAGACACGACCGAGTCAGTTGCGCCGATAATCAGGGAGTTCAAGACAATGAAGAAAACGAACCCGATCGGACCGATCAAGGACTCGACCGTTGCCGCAAACGCAAAGAAAAAGACCAGATTGAAGAGGATGTGTCCCCAATCGCCGTGCGCGAAGCTCGCCGTAACCATGTGCCACGGATTCCACGATGCCGTGTTGTAGGCAACGGCTGAATCCGGGTCATCGGGGACGTAGTTTCGAAAACTGCGCAACTCGTTATTGAGCAAACTATTGAAATACTCTCGGGAGTCCTCGGCGCTGAGGCCCGAGAGCGGTTTGAGCGAGCCGACGATTGCTTCGATCTTTTCGGCCGGGTTGTCCGATGTGTGGATCCTGTACATCGTCTCACCACAAATTGTTGCGTCCTGCTGTTCCTGAACCCGCTTGATGACCATCTTGACCAGCCGGCTGCGCGGTACAGCGCAGTAACGTTCGATGGCCGTCTCGAATTCCCGCCAGCCACTTTCCTGCACGAGAAAAACGCCAACGCAAAGCAGGCAAATGAGCACTGTCATCACGGGCATGCGAGGCAATACAAAATCAGCTTTGACGGGGATGAGCATTTGACCGAGCTTAGCATGCGCGTCAATTGGCTAGCACGGACCTGGAACACACTGTATCTTGCCAGCATTGCCGCATCGGACCTTGCACATGCGAACATCAGGAAACACGAACCGGTCGGCGCTGCTCGCGTTTCTTTGCCTCGTGATTTTCGGCTGCAGCCAGAAGGCGCAGAAAGTTGAGCCCGCACAACGTGACGTAGAGGTCGTCGCCGACGAATACCTTGCGGCGATGCTGCAACGCTACCCTGAATCTGCGACGTATTACGCGATCAGCGGGGCCCGTCACGAGGATCTGTTTGATAATTCGCTGGAAGCGCAGTCAGCCTGGGAATTGCTCGAAGACGCCTGGCTTGCCGAGCTGGATGATATCGGCGCGCCGACCGATATCGGCAGTCGAGACTGGGTGACCTACGGCATTTTGCACGAGGAACTGGCGGGCTCGAGCGCACGCCGCATTTGCCGTAGCGAATTGTGGCAGGCCAGCGGCTTCACGGCCTGGTATGGAGACTTGCCGTTTATCTTCGATATACAACCGCTGGCAACGCCCGAATTACGCGATCAGGCATTGCAGCGCCTGGGCCAGGTTGCCGGCTTTATTGACACCGAAGTTGCCAACCTTCGCACCGGCCTCGAACTCGGCTACAGCGCACCGAGACTCACGGTGGCGACCGTTGCCAATGAAGTGCGCACATTGCTAGCAGATGACAATCCGTTTGTCGGCATGGGGATACGCGCAGATGATGCAGGATTCGAGTCGGCCGTGCGAAAGATTTATGACGAGCAAATCGCGCCCGCCATCGAGCGCTTTGCCGTGTATATGGATAAGGAGTACCTGCCACAGGCGCGCGAGGAGATCGCATTGAGCTTTAACCCTGACGGCGCTGAGTGCTACCCGGCACTCGTACGCTCGTTCGCGACTGTTAGTCCGTCGGCCGATGAAATTCACGAGCTCGGTCTCGAACAAATTGCGGCGATTCGAGGCGAAATGAAGGTCATCATCGATGCACATTTCGGCGGTGGAGAGATTGAGGCATTCCTGTTAAGCCTCAACACAGATCCGCAATACACGTTCCGTAGCGAAGAGGAAGTGCTGCAATACGCGATAGATTCACTGGATGCTGTGCGCGACAGGATGCCGGAGGTTTTCGCGTTGATGCCGAAAGCCGATGTGCTGATCAAAGCGTATCCGGCCTTCCGTGCAAGTGGCTCCGGCGAATACCATTCGTCATCCGAAGACGGTACGCGACCCGGCATCTTTTACCTTTCCGTCACTGATCCCGAACGTCGTTCGCGAGCTGGTCAACAGTCGTTTCTGCATCACGAAACCTACCCGGGCCACCATTTGCAAGGCGCTCTCTCGCTCGAACTCGGTGACCGCGTTCACGCGCTTGCTCGCTACCTGGGAAATTCCGGTTTCGGCGAAGGTTGGGGGCTGTACGCGGAGCGCCTCGCCGACGAAATGGGCCTTTACAACGGTCCGCTCGATCGTATGGGCATGTTATCGGATCAGGGTGCCCGCGCGGCACGACTGGTTATCGACACTG
>JADFKA010000263.1 GCA_022565135.1 Pseudomonadota bacterium | reverse complement strand
ACAAGATGACGCAATCCTGGCAAGCATCGGTATATGCGGTACTTCGCGATAATCACATCCGCCAGATCGCCTATGTCCCCGATGCCGGCTTCAGTGAACTATTGAACCTGTGCCTCGATGACCCGGCCATGTCGAGCACGGTATTGACGACTGAAGAAGAGGGTGTGGGCTTGCTGGCAGGTGCGTGGCTTGGTGGCGACCGTAGTGTCCTGATGATGCAGTCGAGCGGCGTCGGTAACTGTGTCAACATGCTGACCTTAATCGAGAGCTGTCAGTTGCCCTTTCTGTCAATCGTAACGATGCGCGGCGAGTGGAAAGAATTCAATCCATGGCAGGAACCCATGGGCCGCAATACGCAAGCTGTTTTCGAGCTAGCGGGAGTGGCGGTGTTGCGCGCGGAACAAGCCGGCAGTGCAGCAGAATTAGTGCAAAAAGCGGTGCAACTCGTGTTTGAAGAATCTCGTGCGGTTGCCGTGCTGATAGCGCAACAAGTCATTGGCGAGAAACAATGGCAGGAGTAACAGCGGTCGCTGGCACAGAGGCGATGGATCGCCGCGACGTGGTTGAGTGTTTACTGGCCAACCGCAAGCATGCGCTCGTAGTCAGTGGCCTGGGCGCGCCAACCTACGATGTAGCCGCGGCCGATGATGACGACCGGAACTTCTATTTGTGGGGAGCTATGGGCAGTGCAGCCACGATCGGCCTGGGCCTTGCACTTGCACAACCTGATCTGCCAGTGCTGGTCATTACCGGAGACGGCGAGATGTTGATGGGTCTTGGTTCTCTCGCAACAATTGCTGCACGGCAACCGAAGAACCTGACCGTCATTGTCGTGGACAACGAACGATTTGGCGAAACCGGCGGACAACACAGTCATACAGCGCTGCAGACCGATCTTGAAAACGTGGCGCATGGCTGTGGAATCGAAAATGCACGCACTATACGATCTAAAAAAGAGCTATCAGAGTTCGCCGAGTTAACGGAGAATTTAATTGGTCCGCTATTCGCATGCATAAAGGTGAAATCGGCGAACAAACCTCGAGTGCTACCGATACGCGATGGTGTGCAACTTAAGGAACGATTTCGCAAGGCGGTCCTCGATCAAGAGAGCGCTCTATGACTACGATACAACATGAATACAGCGAGACGATTTCGCAGTTACGCGACACAATCGAAAAGCTTTGTGCCGAGTACTCGGGCGAATACTGGCGTGAAAAAGATCGCAAACGCGAATACCCGACCGAATTTGTTAACGCCGTCACTGAACTCGGCCTGTTGGCCGCGCTGATCCCCGAGCAATACGGCGGCAGTGGTCTCACCATCACCGCCGGGGTCGAGATCCTCAAGGCAATTCACGAGTTCGGTGGCAATGCAGCTGCCTGCCATGCGCAGATGTACACCATGGGTACCGTACTGCAACACGGCAATGAGGAACAGAAACAGCGCTATCTGCCGCGCATAGCAAGCGGTGAGCTTCGTTTGCAGGCATTTGCCGTCACAGAGCCTGGGGCCGGCTCGGACACCACCAGTATTACGACGACAGCTACTCGTGACGGTGATGTGTATCGAATCAACGGGCAGAAAATATGGACATCACGCGCGGAGCATTCGGATCTCATGTTGCTGCTTGCACGTACGACGGCGAAAGATGAGGTCAAGAAGCGTTCGGATGGACTGTCGGTGTTCCTCGTGGATATGCAATCGGCGCGGGAAAACGGCATGACCATCCAACCCATTCGCACCATGATCAATCACTCGACTACGCAGGTTTTTTTTGACGATGTGGTGGTTCCGGTCGAGAATCTGATCGGCGACGAAGGCAATGGCTTCAAATACATCCTCTCGGGTATGAATGCTGAACGCATCCTGATCGCCGGCGAATGCGCGGGCGATGCCCGCTGGTTCATTAGCAAGGCGCGCGACTATGCTTGCGAGCGCTATGTTTTCGGCCGACCCATAGGCAAGAACCAGGGCATTCAATTTCCCATTGCACGGGCATTCGCCCAGGCCGAAGCAGCCGAGGCAATACTCGACAAGGCCTGCACGGTTTACGAAAGCGGAGCTGCATCGTGCGGCACCTACGCCAACATGGCCAAACTATTGACCTCGGAAGCATCCTGGGCAGCGGCCGACGTGTGCATGCAGACTTTTGGCGGCTTCGCATTCGCCGAAGACTATGATATCGAGCGAAAATTTCGTGAGACACGCCTTTACCAGACAGCACCGATATCAACCAATTTGATTCTGTCCTACATAGGCGAGCACGAACTGGGCATGCCCCGCTCCTATTGAGCGCATATTGACAGGTGAAAGAGCGACCCGTGCAAAAATTGCCGTTCAAAGATCTGCTCGTGGTGTCGCTCGAACAAGCGGTCGCGGCACCCTATGCCAGCTGCCTGCTCGCCGAGGGCGGCGCACGAGTCATCAAGATCGAACGTGCCGAAGGCGATTTCGCCCGCGCCTACGATACGGTGGTGCTAGGCGAAAGCGCCTATTTCGTGTGGCTCAACGCCGGCAAGGAATCGATACAGCTGGATTTGCGGATACAACGCGACAAAGCACTGCTGGTGTCCATGCTCGCCGGCGCCGACGTTTTTATTCAGAACCTGAAACCCGGCGCAGCAGAACGCTTGGGCTTTGGCTGGAAAGCAAATCATGAAATCAATCCGCGTCTCGTCATGTGCAGCATTTCCGGTTACGGCTCGACGGGCGATTACGCGCAATTGAAGGCCTACGATGCTCTCATCCAGGCGGAGAGCGGCCTTTGCTCGGTAACCGGGCCGCCGCACACTCCCTCGCGCGTCGGTATTTCCGTATGCGACATTGCCGCCGGTCTGACGGCCTACGGCGAAATACTCAAAGCGCTACTGCAGCGCCACCAATCCAAGACCGGAGATCATGTCCAGGTACCACTGTTCGAGGTGATGGCTGAATGGATGTCGGTGCCGATGGCCTACTACAAGTACGGCGACCGCGTGCTCACCGGAACGGGAATCGATCACGCACAAATAGCACCTTACGGAGCATTCGCAACCAGGGATGGGCAAATTTTCATCGCCGTGCAAAACGATCGGGAATGGGTCGAGCTTTGTACCGAAGTGCTGCAACGCAAGGACCTGGTACGGCATGAACTGTTTTCTGACAACCAGCAGCGAGTACGTAACATCGA